>NZ_QJPN01000003.1:0-163683 GCF_017312155.1 Pseudonocardia sp. UM4_GMWB1
CTCAGGCGAGGACGTCGACCCGCATGTCGCCGCGCACGTCATCGGCGACGGTCCCGTCGGCGAGGGTGAGCCGGTAGTACGGGTCAACGTCGTCGCACAGCTCCACGGCGACGATCGGCTGCGTCGCGACAGGCGCATCCCACTCGCCCGTCATGCGACGAATCGAGAGTTCAAAGAGGAAGTCGCCAGTGGCGAGGCGGTCAACGTAGGTCTGTCGGGTGCCGGTCATCGTGTCCTCGTGTGTTGGTGATGGAACGTGGGCCCGGTCGGGGTTCGGTCTAGGCTCGGTGGGCGTCGCGGCGCTTCGGGGCGCCTTCGGGCCCTCGGTTCGCGGGCCGTGACGCGGATGGCCGGTGGCCTCATGCCGGGCGCCTTCGGGCGTCGCCCTTCGGGGCGAGCCACCGGCCATCACCTGAACTCGTGGCCGTTGGCTGACCTCCTCGGCGTCGCCCGTCGGTCCGACGGGCGACGTCGAGGCTCAGGCGCGTAGCCCCTGCCTATCGGGGCGCTGGTTCGTTGATTGCTCGTGCCGGTCACGGCCTCGACGACGCAGGCGATGATGTCGCGGGGACCGGCGGGGTGACCGCGTTGCCGCACATCTTCACGTTGTCGGCGCGAGCTGGTCCCCAGCAGGACGTATCCGGGCGCGAAGGCCATGCCGAGCTTGACCTCGTCGGCCATCAGCATCCGGAATCGGCAGTCCTCGACTCGGATGTCGGTCTGCATCACCGCGTCGCCTTCGACGGCGGTCTGGGTGGGCATCGGCCGGTTCACGCCGCGCAGGGATCCGGTGTCGTAGGCGTAGAGGACGTCGGGGTCCCAGGAGACCAGCGATGGTGTCCGGCGGTGGTCAGCGTGCGCGCGGGCTCGTCGATCGGGGTGCACATCTCGGCGCCGCCGGTGTTGTTGCGCATCAGCATGGCCAGGCCGTGGTGGTTGCCGTTCGCGGCGAAGGTGTCGAGCGGGTCGTGCACGGTCTTGGCGCGGTTGTTGTTGCGCAGCGGGACGACCACCACGGCCTCGGTGTCGCGGGTGGTGCGGGTCCGCATCGGCTCGTCGGTCGGGCGGGCCTCGGTGTTCCAGGTGCCGCCGCAGGGCACGAGCAGCCCGTTCTCGTTGCGCGCGGTCTGCACGCGCATCGGCCGGCTGGTCGGCTGCGCGACCTTGCCCTCGCGTCCTTCGACCGGGATGACCAGACCGTCGAGCGCGGTCGCGGCCTGACGCTCGGCGATTCGCTGCAGTCCAGCGGTGCCGTGGGCGCGCATCAGGGGGGCGTGTGCGATCGCCTTGGACGGGGTGGTGTGCATGGTGCGCAGCGGGTCCTCGACCGGCCAGGTCCGCACGCCGGGGCGGCGCTCGAAGGTGTTTCCGGCGGCCTCCAGCACGATGGCTCCGGCGTGGCGGCGCAGGCCTGCCTCGATGCGCGCGTAGGTCTTCGGCTTGAGCGGGCGTGCGCGGTCGCCGATGCGCTGGCCGGGGTTGGCCAGGTCGATCGCGGCGGCGGCCGGGAGCACGTAGGGCTGGACGATGTCGTTACGGCAGGACACGTGCGGGCAGCGGAACACGTACTGCTGGCCGTAGGCGCCGTGCGGCTTGCTCGGGTTCTTCGGGGCCCGCATCGCGGTCACGACCTCGCCGCAGGTCGGGCACCAGGCGCGGGGCCGGGTCCAGCGCTCGAAGTCCGGGCGCCGGTAGCGCTCCTGCCAGAAGACCACATAGACCCGGTCGCGCAGCTGCGGGGCGGGTGCGCCGAGCTGGTGGGCGAACGCGCTGTTGAGGGTGAGGACCTCGTGGCGGTAGCCCTGCGCCCTCATCCGGGCGATCCACTTCGGGAAGTGCGCCCACTTCAGCAGCGGCAGCACGTTCTCCACGACGCTCGCTTGTAGCGGTGGTGCTCGGCGAAGCGGGGCACGTCGTGCATCAGTGCGCGGGACCGCTCGCGTGCCTCGTCGGCCAGCGGGGGCTCGTCCTCGATGTCCTCGGTGGTCGCGAGGTCGAACAGGGTCGGCTCGGTCGTCTCGGCGAAGTCCTGGCGCTCGCCGCGCGCCTGTGACCAGAACGTGCATGACGGCGAGGCCCACAGCCCGTCGGTGGACGGGTACCGGGCGGGGTCGATCTCGGCGATGTCGGCGACGTCGTGGTCGACGTGCGGCATGTTGTGGTTGTGCGTCTCGATCGCTAAGGCCCAGTGATTACAAGCTGTAATCACGGTGTTGCCCGGCACGCTCTCGATGCCTGACGACGACCCTCCGGCGCCGCAGAACAGGTCGGTCCAGCTGAACATGTCCGACGCGCGGACACGGTTGATCAAGCGCATGGGTGTCCCCCATTTCCAGGTGTTTCGGCTGCGGTGTCGGGCGGGTTTTGCCGTCCCTCCCAACATGTCCTACTTTACAGCGTTTATGGATGGTTGGCAATACAGATTTGCGCATTTTCCCTGGTGAGAAGGGGTGCGCTACGACGGGTGTGCGCGGTGGCGTGAGCGCCGGGACCGACCGGTTACCGCGTCCCCAGGGCGGGCCGCACGTGCTGCGAACGCGCGCAGCGTGCTGCGCTTCCAGCGGGCGCCGGACGCGCCCGGAAGGCAGATCCTCGCAGTCGTCGGCTTCGGGGAAGTAGCCGTCGTTGCGGGCGAGGTAGCCCCGGATCGTGGACTGGCTGGCGTAGCCGAGGAACCGGGTGGCGGCGGGGACGTCGAGCAGCTCGTCCGCGTCGCCCGCGTCGTCCTGGGCCAGCCGTCGGTTGGCCTGCTTGTGCTCGGCCCAGGCGGTGTACCACTCGATGACGCGGTGCTCGTCGAAGAAGGCCTCGCGGCCCTGCAGGTGTGCCTCGGGGTGGCCGTTCGTAGCGCGCTCGACGTAGAGGTTGCGCTGGGTCTTGGCGCTGATGCCGGTGCGGTCGGCGATCTCGGCACGGTTGATGTGCGGGCGGCCGTCGACGTCGATGCGGTTGGTGGTCGGCACGGGCGTCTCCGGAAGCGACGGTCGGATGTGGGCTGCGGCGCGGCGAGGGTGGGGTCGGTGGCCGAACCCCGCAGGGTCCACCCCCGGACGTGCCGAGGACGTCGGCAAACAGCCACCGACCCCGCCGACCGGCCGGCAGCCCGGGTCACCTGGAGCGCCCGTGTTCGGCCGTGTCGGCTCGGTCTCACGGTAGCGGAGCTCGAGGTGCGGGCTCACGCACCGTTCCTCCTGCTCCACGAGGAGCGAGCTAGGGCCGGTCGGCGAGCACGGCGGGGACCGGGGAGTGGTCGGCGATGTGGTCGCGCAGTCTCGGCGACAGGAGGCCGGCGACCGCGAGGAGGTCGCGGTGTCGAACCGCAAGGGGCAACTGCAGCAGCGGCTCGTGGTGGGCGACCCGGTTGCGGAGCGAGTGGAGTTGGTCGACGCGGTCGCGGACGTCGATCCGTTTCGTTCCCTGGGGGAACGTACGGTGTAGGTGCGTGCGCCACAGCTGGTCGTGGCGGTTGACGGTGAGGTACCGCCAGAAGCCGAGGTTCAGCTCGGCGATGACCTTGCCCGGGGCCGGCTGATCGGTGCCGGAGTGCTCGGCGGCCGCGGAGACGGCCTCGGTGATCTTCTTGCGGGTCGTGTGGTTCGCATCGTAGGGGCCGCGGCGCCCCTTCCTCATCTGCCTCGGGAAGTGTCGTTCTGGGGCGTGCACCCAATGCGGGTCACCCGCTCGATCGCGGGAGCTGAGCGCGCGGTCGTAGGCATTGCGGAGCGCGACCTCCAGGTGGCCGAGGTCGTGGTGGAACGCAGCAGCTGCCCGGGCGTTCCATCCGTAGCGGGCGAGGGCGAGCGTGGGGTCGCCGTCGGGCGTCGGCGAGGTAGACGGCGAACCGGGGCCTTGACAGCCAGTCCTCGATCCAGCGGTCAGGGTCGCTCATCATCGCCTCTCGCTGCTGCAATCCTGGTGTCGGGTTGTGCCGAGTCGTGTAGCATGGTCTGTGAAGAGCCCCGGAAGCCTCTGACCCCTCGGCGGTCACGCGACCGGGGCTTTGTATTGACGAGGCTCGTCCCCGATATCCGGGGACGAGCCTTCGTCGTATCGCGTCATGGGACGTTACCGGTGGTCGGGACGGCGAGACCGTCAGCCGTCAGGCCCAGGCCCAACCGCCGATAGTGCGGTGGAGTCCGGTGTGCCCGGCGAGCCCGACGGTGCAGTCGGAGCCGTAGACCGGTGTCGTAGCTGGGCAGGGCGGGAGGTTCCTGGTCAGCTGCGCCAGCCGTTCGGCGAGGCGGTCCCGGTCGGCGGTGCGTTCGGTGAGCTGGCCGGCCCGCTGTGTGGAGGTCGCCTCGACGAGGGCCATGTCGTCATGGAGCTGGTCGTGCTCGGCGAGCAGCCCGCGAACATCCGCCCGGCGCGGCGTCCGGCCCTCGCTCAAGGCGTAGCGCACCCTGGCTGCGGCGGTGTCCTCGTTGCCGCCGTCGTTGTTCTTGCCACGGTCGTCGCCCTCAGCTGGCGTGCGGGTGGGAGTGTCGCTCGAAGACAAGTGCGTCGCCGTGTGGCGGTGGTGGCGGGCAACCCGGCGGACGGACCTTGGGTGTGGGCGCGGGTCAGGTCGTGGCGCTGCGGTCGAGATTCATGACCTCGTGCAGGATGCGGCTGGCGGCCTGGCGAGTGGGGAAGCTGTTGCGGGTGGTGCGCCGGTCGCCGGTACCGGTTGGGGTCACGACGCCGGCGTCGGTCCAGCGGGGGTTGTCCCAGCTGAACAGGTCCAGCTCGTCGTCGGTGTCGGCGAGGTGGGCGAAGGCGGTCTCGGGGTCGACGCGGTTGATGTACATCGTCGACATGGCACCGATCAGCCCATAGATCACGACCGCGGTCGAGGCGATGTTGGTGGCGCGCTGTTCGCGTCGCTTCGGGGTGGACAGCCGTCCGTACTCCGGCCGCGCGGCGACCAGTGACTCCCAGGCGGCGATCAGCCAGCTGGCCTGCCCCTCAACGTCGGCCTCGCTGACAGGGCCGCCCTTCCACGATGCTTCCAGGGCCTTGCTGACGGTGTTGAAGGCGGTGAGCTTGTTCGAGCTCGCCGATACCGAGTTCGACAGGACCTCGATGTTGTCTTGTCCGAGGTGTCGGCTGCCGTTGACCAACTTGCGTGCGAGTTCCTGCTCGCGGGTCTCGCTGTATGCGTACTTGGCAGTGGAGTCGTTGACCTTGTCCCCGCGGGTGTTGTAGATCGTCGCGACCTTCGCGGCCTGCTCATCGTTGAGCAGCCAGATCCGGACCTGGAAGCGGGTGTCGAGATCGAAGCTGCCCAGTTGGTTGCTGGCGGCGGCGAGGATCGCCTTGATCCGTGAGAGGGAGTCGACCGCGCAGTCGAGCACCCCCTCCTCGATCGTCATGTTGATGTGGCCGGTCTCGTCGTCGTGCCACAGCTCGAAGTGGGAGCTGTCGGGGTTGAGCCGGATCGAGATGTTGCCGATGATCGCGTTGTTGTCCAGCAACTCGCTGGTCCACTTGTTGACCTTGCTGCGGGTCTTGCCGGTGAGCCGGTCCTGCTGGTGGGCGGGGCGAATGTTCCCGGTCAGTGTGAGCAGCCCGCTCCGGTACAGGTCGACCAGGAATCCTGCGGTCATCTGCGTCTCGATCTGCGCGCTGCCGGCGTCGTCGACTTCCGCGACGTTGATGATGGTCAGCGGGTGAGTCATCTCGGTGTCGTGTTCCAGCTCAGCGCTCTGCCCGGTCGAAGCCTGGATGGTCTGGTCGGCGGCGGTGGACTGCTGCACGGTCATGACGCACCTCTCGGTGGTTGGGATCGAGGCGCAGGGTGCGCCTGAACCAGGAGACTACGTCGGTATACGTGCAGTTGCCACAAGATTCGTGCGCTTATCATCAGTAACGTGTAGTTGAGTAGGTGGACGTGCAGTTCCTCCAGGCGTCGCGGGTGGGTGAGCCAGGTTCCGGTGCCGTGGCCGGGCGGGGTCGTCTTCTAGGGTGTGGCGGGTGTCGTCTCCGCTGGCTATCGATCTCCCGTCTCTGGTTCGGCGTCTGGCTGATCGGAGGCCGGGCAGGACCGAGGCGAACGTGCAGTCCGACCTGCACATGCTTCTCACGCAGGCACCTCTGCAGCTCGATGATCAGGACCTGCAGGAGATCGTGCTCGAGTCCCCGGCGGGTCAGCGGCGCCGGATCGATGTCGAGGTCGGGTTCTGCGTCTTCGAGGTCAAGCGGGACCTGCGCACCGGCAACGTCCGCGAAGACGCGGTCGTCCAGCTGGCCGGTTACGTGTCCTCTCGGCGCGAGCAGACCGGGCAGCGCTACGTCGGAGTCCTCGCTGACGGCGCGGAGTGGCACCTCTACCACCTCGTCGGCGAGTCCTTGGAGCTGGTGTCGAGCCTGCACACCGACGTGCGCAACTTCGAGCCCGACACCCTGTTCGTCTGGCTGGAAGGAGTGCTTGCGACCGGGGAGAAGATCACTCCGACCGCACGGGAGATCGAACAGCGCCTCGGCGCCGGCTCCGCCGCGCACGCCCTCGAGTTCGCCGAGCTGCGCGCTCTGTACGAGCGCCACCGCGACGATCCCGGCCTCGTCCTCAAGCGCAAGCTGTGGACCAAGCTGCTCACCACCGCGCTGGGCACCAACTTCCGCGGCGAGGACGACCTGTTCGTCGAACACACCCTCCTCGTCGCGATGGCCGAGATCATCGGGCACGCCGTGGTCGGCCTGGATCCCACCGACCAGTCCATCACCCCGGTCACCCTGCTGTCGGGGCGCTTGTTCGCCTCGCACGAGATCGGCGGGGTCATCGAGTCGGACTTCTTCGACTGGCCGGCCGAGGTGGCCGGTGGGGAGCCGTTCGTGCGGGGCCTGGCCCGGCGCCTGGCCCGGTTTGCCTGGGCACACGTCGAGACCGACGTGATGAAGGTGCTCTACGAGTCGGTGATCGATGCCGAGCAGCGCCACAGCCTCGGCGAGTACTACACCCCGGACTGGTTGGCCGAGATCGTCGTCGAGGAGACCGTCACCGACGCGCTCACCGAGCGCGTCCTGGACCCCAGCTGTGGATCCGGCACCTTCCTGTTCCATGCCGTACGCCGCTACATCGCCGCGGGCGAAGCCGCAGGAATGGGCATCGGGGAGATGCTGACCGGGGTGACGAGCAAGGTGCTCGGCATGGACGTGCACCCGGTCGCGGTCACCCTGGCCCGGATCACCTACCTGCTCGCGATCGGGCCCGAGCGCCTCGCCCACGACGACCGGCCGGCGTTCTCCGTGCCGGTCTACCTGGGCGACTCGATGCAGTGGGGGCAGCAGAACACCCTGATGAACACCGACGCTCTATCGGTGCCCACCGACGGCGGGCAGCTGTTCGACGACGACCTGCTGTTCCCCCATCGGCTCCTGCACGACGCCGGTCGTTTCGACCGCCTCGTCGCCGAGCTCGCTGATCGGGCCGCCGCCCGCGCTCCTGGGAGCCCCGTCCCGTCGTTGAAGGCGACGTTCCGGCTGTTCGCCGTGCACGACGACGACCAGCCCATGCTCACCGCGACCTTCGCCAAGATGTGCGAGCTCCACGACACCGGGCGCGACCACATCTGGGGCTACTACATCCGCAACCTCGCCCGCCCGCTTTCACTGGCCGACAGCGCAAACCGCGTCGACGTCATGGTCGGTAACCCGCCCTGGCTGGCCTACCGCTACATGCCCCCACAGATGAAGTCCGAGTTCCGCGAGATGAGCACCGCACGCGGCTTCTGGGCCGGGGCAGCGGTCGCCACCAACCAGGACCTGTCGGCGCTGTTCGTCGCCCGCGCCACCGAGCTCTACCTGCGCAACGCAGGCCGGTTCGCCTTCGTCATGCCCCTCGCGGTGCTGACCCGCAACCAGTACGCGGGATTCCGCAGCGGCCGCTGGAGCCCCGGCGGGACCGGTGGGGGCGCAGCGAACGTCAACGCCGCCCTCGACACCGCCTGGGACCTACACGCGGTCAAGCCCGCCTTCTTCCCCGTCCCCGCCTCGGTCATCCGCGGACACCGCACCACCGAACACGGCAGCACCGCCCCCGGCACAGAGAACTGGGCTGGACGCATCTCCCGGCGCAACGCCCCGCTGCCCATCGCACGCCCCGCGCTGACCCGAGCCGCCGCGACCACAGCCGCAAGCGGCGAACGCTCGCCCTACGCTGCACGGTTCACCCAGGGAGCGATCCTGGTGCCACGATTCCTGGTGCTGGTGGAACCGAAGAGCACCGGCCCGTTCGGGGCCGGTGCCGGCCGGCGGATGGTCGGCTCGCGCCGCAGCAGCAACGAGAAGAAGCCGTGGAAGGACCTCCCCGCCCTGTCCGGAGCAGTGGAGAAGCAGTTCGTGCGCCCGATCCACCTCGGCGACACGATCCTTCCCTTCCGCGAGCAGGAGCCCTTCCTCGGCGTCATCCCCTGGGACGGCAGGCAGCTACTGCAAGGCAGCGACGACACGATCGACCTCTACCCCGGCTTCGCCGACTGGTGGCGCGCTGCGGAGAACACCTGGAACACATACCGCAGCACCGACAAGCTCTCGCTGCTCGATCAGCTCGATTACAGGCGCAAGCTGCGCGCACAATTCCCGGCAGGGGAGCACCGCGTGGTCTACACCAAGGGCGGCATGTACCTGGCCGCCGCCCGAGTGTCGGACCCAAGCGCCGTGATCGACCACAAGCTGTACTGGGCCGCGACCTCCAGCATTGACGAGGCCCGATATCTCACCGCCATCCTCAACAGCCCTGCCCTGCTCGAACTCGTCCGGCCGCTGCAGGGCCGCGGTGAACACAACCCCCGCGACTTCGACAAATACGTCTTCCAGATCCCGTTCCCGCTCTACGACGCCGACAACAACCACCACCAACGCATCGCCGACCTCGCAGCCAGCGCCGAGACCGTGGCCGCAGCGGTCGAGGTGCCTAACACCTCGTTCCAGACCCAACGACGGGCCGTGCGCCGCGCCCTGGAGGACGACGGAGTTGCAGCCAGCATCGACGGCGAAATCGCCGCGTTGCTCGGACCGACCGGATAAGGAGAAGCGTCGCGCCGCTGGCCCGACTCCCTACCACGGCCCCTCCAGCACTCGCCTGGGACTCGCCCGTCGACCGATCCGCTGCGGTCAGGCACCGAACGCGGGATGTAGCGTCGGAGGATCGACCGGGCCGACATTGGCGGGGACTGTAAAAACAACGGTGTAACTCCGATCAAGGAGGAAGCATCCGATGGCTGATGTGACGCCCGAGGAGCAGGTCGTGGACCTGGACGATGCCGGGATCGACGAGCCCACCGGTGCGGGTGGGCTGGACGCGGTGGACGAGCAGCTGATCGCTCGTCTGGCCGGTCGAGCCCGCGCTGGCGGACTGGAGCTGAGCGGCGAGGGTGGGCTGCTCGCGCAGCTGACCAAGCGTCTGGTGGAGTCCGCGCTCGAGGGCGAGGTCACCGATCACCTGGGCTATGACCGCCACGACGCGGCTGGACGCGACGGCGGGAACTCCCGCAACGGGCACCGGTCGAAGACGGTGTTGACCGAGGTCGGTCCGGTGGAGATCGAGGTCCCGCGTGACCGGGAGGGTTCGTTCGAGCCGAAGATCGTGGCCAAGCGCCAGCGGCGCCTCTCGGGTGTCGACGAGCTGGTGATCTCGTTGAGCGCTAAGGGACTGACTACCGGCGAGGTGCAGGCTCACCTGGCCGAGGTCTATGGCGCCGATGTCTCGCGGCAGACGATCTCCACGATCACCGACAAGGTGGTCGAGGGCATGGCCGAGTGGCAGAACCGGCCCCTCGACCCGGTCTATCCGGTGGTCTTCATCGACGCGATCAACGTCAAGATCCGGGACGGGAAGGTCGCCAACCGCCCGATCTACGTCGCGCTCGCGGTCACCGCCGACGGGCACCGCGACATCCTCGGGCTCTGGGCCGGCGAGGCCAGCGCGGGCGGCGAGGGCGCGAAGTACTGGCTGCACGTGCTCACCGAGATCAAGAACCGCGGCGTCGCCGACGTGCTCATGCTCGTCTGCGACGGCCTGACCGGGCTACCCGACGCCGTCACCGCGACCTGGCCGGCCACGGTCACCCAGACCTGCGTGGTCCACCTGCTGCGCAACAGCTTCCGCTACGCCGGCCGCCAGCACTACGACGCGATCGCCAAGGCACTGCGCCCGATCTACACCGCACCCACCGAGGCCGCGGCCACCGAGCGGTTCCTCGAGTTCGCCGAGACCTGGGGCGAGCGCTACCCGGCGATCGTCCGGCTCTGGGAGAACGCCTGGCCCGAGTTCGTGCCGTTCCTCCACTTCGACGCCGAGATCCGCAAGATCGTATGCACCACCAACGCCATCGAGAGCGTGAACGCCCGGATCCGCCGGGCGGTCAAGGCCCGCGGACACTTCCCGAACGAGGCCGCCGCACTCAAGTGCGTCTACATGGCGATCATGAGCCTCGACCCAACCGGCACCGGTCGACGACGGTGGGCGATCCGCTGGAAGCCCGCCCTCAACGCCTTCGACATCGCCTTCGACGGACGACTGTCCGCCGGCCGCAAGTAGATCAACAGCAACCAGTTACACCGTTAGATTGACAGTCCCCATTGGCGCGCTCTCCTTTCGTGGAGCCGTTCAGGCGGGTGTCGACGGCGTCGTTGCTGGCCTGGAAACGGGTCAGGGCTGCGGGAAGTTGGTCTCGTGAGACCTCGTCGGCTGCGGTGAGCAGCGTCAGCAGCACCGCGCCGGCGTTTGTCTCCTCGGCGAGTGCGGTGGCGAGGTCGGCGCGTCCGGTTGTCCGCACGGCTTGAGCGATCTGCCCGAGTCGTTGTGTGCAAGCGGCTGCCTGCGCGGCGTTCTCGGCAGCGAGGGCGCTGCGGTAAGCCGCTTGCTCGGCGCGGTGCGCGTTGATCAGCTCGGCGGGCCTCTCGTCGGCCGCTACGGCGTTCACGACGGTCATCCCTGGTCCTCGGTGAGCGGGCGGTACCCGGCGCGCAGTGCACGTTCGGCGTGCTTGCGCGCGCTGCCCTGCCGACAGATCTGCTCCCACACCTGGCCGAGGTTTGGGTCCTGCGGGAGCGGTTCGAACGCGATTGGGTCGAGGATCCGCGCCAACGTCTCGACGTGCTCAGTCGCAGGCGTGTTCTCGCGCGGTGCCAGCTGGGTTGTGGGCAGGTCGCTCTGTGCGGATCGATTCATCATTTGCGGGCATCTCCTGTCCGAGACCGGGCGCCGATCACGTATTAGCTGCGCGTTTCGGTGGGATCTACCAGCTTCCCCCGACAGTCTGTGTTCTGTGGCGCAGCGCCGGGGCGAGATCGAGCAATCTCGAACTGCTCGAATCCCCATTGCAGGGCAGCGTCGAGGACCTCGTATGCCCCCCAGAGGCCGACGATAAGCAGCAGGCCACCGGCAAGGCGCTCAGGCGCCATGTCCGGCAGCCCCGACCCGGCGTTGCCGATGACGACGTGGACGCTCATCCCCAGTGTCAGAACGGTGGCCAGGAGTGCACAGAGCCAGTTCGTCTCCGGCCGCTGTATGAGCGGGAGGGCAGCCGGGCTCTCGGAAAGGTAAGGCTCGGCCGGGTCTTCGATGTGAGTGGAATGCGAGTCTGCGTCTGTAGACATGGATGCCTTTTCGTGCTGGTAGGTATCTGGGCTACGGTCGCCGCTCCGCGCTGATAGCGCCGTGACTGATCGCTGGTGCTGGACCATCCGAAGCTGCCTGATCCACTGGTAGGGCAGATCGGTGTCGCCGTACCCCAGGTTCGTGAGGTCGGCGGTGAAGAGCGAACGCAGACAGGCGTGGACTGTGTCGAGAGCCAGCGGATCGCGGTCCTGGGAGGACCCGGTTGTCCAGGTGAAGTGCAGGGTCGAGGCAACGGCGGCGGCCTTTGCCAACGACTTTCCGGCCATGCTATCGGCTCCGGCCGCGGCCGCGGCCTGACACAACCGAAGGTGGATGGCCGCCAGATCGTTGGGTCTCTCGACGGCGGCGATGTCGAGCTCGCCTGTCCGCACGTCGGGCTGCGGTGTCGCTGTGGTCATGGGGTTGCTCCCTCGCGGTAGACGCATCGAGGTAAGGGCTGAGGCGGACTAAGTGATCAGCTGGTGGTGCCGCGGCGGATCACGTCGGGCGCTGGTCGTCACGTCGTTCACAGCCGACCGCGGTTCATCAGGCGGTCGACGTCGCGGCCGAGCCCGCCGCGGAGCGCGTCGGCCGCCATTCGCTCGATGGTCTTGCGGTCGCCTCCGCGTCGGATCGCGGCTCGGACGGTGCGTTGGTCGCTGCGGCAGCCGTAGTGGTCGCGGCCTACGCCTTCGGCTTGGCGGCCGCCGTCGGCGATCGCACCCGCCAGGTTCGGGTCTGCGTCGCGCGGGAGGTAGACCTTCGTGTTTCCCGATCCGTCCTTGGCGATCCAGGTCTCTCCGACCGGCACCCCGTAGTGCTGGGCGGTCTTGCGGTGTCCGATCTCGTGCTCGGCCGTGTAGCGCGGCCCGTGCCCTCCTTCGGTCTTGACGGTGACCGTCTTGTAGCGGACCCAGGTCCGCAGCTTGAAGGCCAGGGCCACGAGCGCGAGGCCGGTCACCAGCGTCCAGCCGCCGATCTGAGTGGCGCCCCACTGGTAGAGCAACCATCCAGTGCCGGCAAGGCCGAGGCCCGCGCGGATCACGTCGCGACCCCGTTGGTGGTGTCGCCGTAGGTGTCGGGCGAGTCAAGCAGCTTTCGGTGGTCTGCCTCCGTGACCGGAGCACGTTCGGCTCCCATCGCGACGACATCTTCGGTGTCGGCGACGAACTGGATCAGGTCGTGGGTCGAGATACCGATCTCGACCGCGGCTTCCGTGGGGGGTGCGAGAGTGATCAGTGTCCAGCACCCGCCAGGCAGCGCGTAGGTGTGGATCGCGATGTCGGCGGCATCGTGCTGAAGGTCGTCAGTCGTTTCGACGGTGCTGCTAGTCAGTCCGAGAGCGAGCTGGTCTCGGCCGATCGTCCAGGTCACCGCGGGCGTCTGCGCACCCTCGAAGGTCGCGGCGATCTCGAAGGCGCGGTCCTGGTGGTAGTCCAGCTGGGCCCGCAGTGGGACGGACTGGACGCCGTCGGAGAGGTGCATGCTCAGCAGGTTGGCGTCGAGCCGTGCGGTGACGTCTGCCTTGCGGGGGCTGCTGGTGGGCTCGGCGCTGGTCATCGCGTAACCACCGTTCGATCGCGCCGCAGTGGCCGTCGCTCTCGCTCGGCGAGACCGCCCCAGATTCCGTATCGCTCGTCGGCGGCGAGCGCGTATTCGAGACACTCGGCTCGGACCTCGCAGGATGCGCAGACCTTCTTGGCCTCGCGCGCCGATCCGCCCTTCTCGGGAAAGAAGAGCTCCGGGTCGACCTCGGCGCAGGTGCCTCGGTCCCGCCATTCCTCGTTTCGTGCCTCACGAGGACTGGCGATCTCCTCCAGGGTCGCGATCAGCGACTCGTTGAGGTCGCCGGGAACGAGCAGGTTCGGCTCTCGTCGCGCCAGGAGAATGGTGATCGCTGGGTGACCGTCGTGCCGGACGTCGGCGAGTTGCTGGGACACTTGGTACTCCGATCATGCGGTCGGAGCGGCCCGGGCGGGATCTGTGGAAGGTGAGCGCCCGGGCCGTCTCATGTTCGGGCAACATCTGTAGTCGGTACGGTACTCGGTACGGAGCTATTTAGCTAGAGTTGGTTTCGGCTGTCAGCCGGTCTGGGCGGCCTCCTCGGTGGGCTCCCACTGGCCGTGGGCGATCTTGCGGGCGAGTTCGAGGTCGGCGAGCGCAGCGAGAGCCTTGGACACGGCGGGGGCCTTGAGTCCGGTGGCTGTGACGATCTCGCCGGTGCGGCGGTGGCCAGATTGCAGGGCGTGGAACACGGCTTGCTGACTGTTCGGAAGTGCCTCGATGTCCGGCGCGGTCGCTGGCTCGCCGGCTCCGTTCGGTAGGGCTGTGTCGGTGGAGCGCGGGCGCAGGGGCACGACGTTCTCGGCTCCGAGAGCCTTGGGGATGTCCAACCCCTGCATGAATCCGGGCAGCACCGTGGGCGCCGTGGTCGTGTCTCGGGTGTCGGTGGGCTCGCCGCGCTCCTTCTGACGTCGCCAGGTCTGCAGCTTCTCGACTTGGGCGGCGTAGCGGGCGGCCGGACTCTGTTCCGCCTCGGGCTGGTGGTCGAGCACGGCCAGCGCGGTGTGCTCGTCGAGCGGGGTCTGCGGAAGTTCGCGGGACCATTCCCCCAGGTCCTTGGCCCAGGCGACGCGTCCCATGGAGAGTCGACCGGCCGCGATGGCGAAGCAGTAGCCCCCGCCTGCCGGCAGCGAGGCCGGCGCCACGGCCATGCCGCCGATCGTCGAGTTCTCGCTGCGGTTCTGGTTCCGGAAGGCCAGCAGGTTGCGCGCGGCGAGATAGCTGCGCAGCACGGTGGAGTTGCCGTAGTCACCCGCGAGCAGCGACTGCGTCCCCACGACGACCGCGACGCCGTACTTGCGGCCGATGCGGACCACGCGTTCGAGTCGTGGGATGAAGTCCTGGGCGATGAGCGCGGGGTCGGTGCTGAGCCGCTGCAGCTCGTCGATGATCCACATCAGGCCGGGCACTGCCGGGCTGGGCAGCAGCTTGCGCAGGGGGCTCTGCTGGTCGGGGTCGCTGATCGGTACCGGGGTGCCGTCGGGGCCCTCGGTCAGGGTGGACTTGAGGAGGCTGCGGATCTTCAACGCAGCTTCGATCGCCTCGAGCTGGGCCAGCACGCCTTGCGGGCCGGCCTCGGACCAGTCGCTGATGTCGTTGAGTACGGGGCTGGAACCGCCGTCGGGGTCTCCGTCGCCGAAGAACAGGTGCCACGCAGCGCTGTGCTTGAGGCCGAGTCCGATCGCCTCGAGGCATGCCGACTTGCCGGACCCGGGTTCGCCGGTGACCAGGCCGTTGCGGACACCGATGTCCTCTGCCGCGTAGAAGGCCATCTCCCCCTCGCCATCGGCGAACGGACCGAGCGGGATGACGCCGTCGTCGTAGCGCGGACCCTGGTACGGGATTCCCCCGGACAGCAGGTCGCGGACGGTGACGGTCAGGTAGGCCCAGCCTTCGTTGTCGTCGTGGGGTTCGAGCATCACGTTTTTCGCCGAGACATGCAGTGCTCCGGCGATTCGGCCGCGGCGTCCGAGGATCTCGTCGAACGACAGGTCCCCGGCCGGGGTGCGAACGGTCCAGCGCACGGCCCGGGCCAGCTCGACGCGGTCGGTGAGCATCGAGCCGGGTAGGGGCTTGCCCCGGGGGCTGACGTTCTCGGCCCATCGCTGGGCGAGGGTGTCGCCGTAGTCGCTGTCTGCGGTCTCGTCGGCCGCGGGCAGCTGTGGGGTGCTGGCGTCGACGTCGGGGATGGCGTGCTCCTTCATCCAGGCGGCCCAGGTGGCGGCGGCGCCGCCGGCGAGCAGGGCGGTCATGGTCCAGTTGGCCGGGCCGATGGCGGAG
Organism: Pseudonocardia sp. UM4_GMWB1; assembly: GCF_017312155.1. Lineage (NCBI taxonomy): Bacteria > Bacillati > Actinomycetota > Actinomycetes > Pseudonocardiales > Pseudonocardiaceae > Pseudonocardia > Pseudonocardia sp. UM4_GMWB1. The sequence continues at coordinate 15,422 of NZ_QJPN01000003.1, forward strand.
GCAGTGGTGATCCAGGCCGTGGCCCCGGCGGCTCCGGCCCAGGACTGGCGGCGCCAGAAGGCCGGGATGCGGCTGTGTAGGAGGGCACGGGCGCTGGCGAGCAGACCGGCGGAGGCCAGACCGATGCCGGTCGTTGCGGCCAGCTCGCCCGCTGGTCCGGTGGCGAGTCCCACGAGCTCGGTCAGTCCCCACCCGAGGTAGCCCGCTCCGGCGGTGGCGGCGGTGGCCAGGTACGGAGTGCGGCGGGCGGCGCTTTCGGCGCGGATGTGGTCGTGGTGGGAGCTGAGGGCGGCTTCGCGTGGGGTTTCCTTGCGCAGTGCGGTGGCGGGGCGGGTAGCTACCTGCGTGGACGCTGCAGCAGGGGCTGCGTTCTCCTCGGCCAGCCGCTGAAGAGCGCGCACGAGGGTCTCAGGAGAGAGGTTCTCTCCGGTCGCGTCGCTCTGTTGCCGGGCCATCGCGCGGGTCCCTTCTGGCCGTTCTGGGTGCTTGTGGGAGTGCCACCGCTCCGCCGCGACGCGGGTGCCCAGCGACCGGCGGTGCCGGTCCCGGGGGCGGGGCTGTCGGGGTTAGGAGCGGGTGCCCATGTAGGTGCCGTTGACGGTCCCGGCGAGGGTGTCGTCGTTGAGCACCTGGTCCTGGGTGTTGAGGTGGCGGGCGAAGTGGCTACTCGCCTCGCCGGCTGAGGTGGCGAACAGGCTGGCGTTCTCGCGCATCTGCTCGAGGAGCCGGATCGGCTCACCGCTCACACCGGCCTGGCTCAGCGACGCGATCGACTGCTCGATCTCGTTGAGCAGGCGCTGGCCGACGTTCTGCATCTGGGTGCAGAAGTGGTGGGCGCTGCCGGGGTCGAGGGTTTCACCGCTGGTCAGGTTCGGGTTGGCGCCGGTCATCGGGGTGTCCTTTCGGATGGGGTGGACCGTGGCTGTCGGCTGGTGGTCCGTCGCGGGGTTCGGATTCGTGTCTGATGTGGGAGGCGCGGATTCGTGGTCGGGCTTCTGTGGGGGGTCCTCGGGAGGTGTCTGGTCCTCTTCCTCCTCTTCGACCGGCGCGTTCGGCGTGGCCGGTCCGTCGTCGGGCGAGGCCGGTGTGGGTTCGGTGTGTTCGGGCTGGTCGGTGGTCGGCTCGACGTCGATGACCACGGGCTCGCTCGGTTCGCTCCAGCGGCCGGATTCCTGGGTCCGCGGGCGCGGGCGCCACTGGTTGTCGCGGGTATGGCCGAAGCGGTCACGCAGCTTGCGGGCGAGGCGCTGGCGGAGCAGGTCTCCGTCGGCGTGGCGCTGGTGGCGCTGGTGGCGGCGCTCGGTGGCGTAGCCCCATGCGTCGTTCCACCACTCCCCCATTGCCTTGCGGGCCGGTCCGGCCGCGCGGGGGCCGCGGGGATGGGCGATGCGCTCAGCGATGCGCTGGGCGATGGCATCGCCGACGGTGGGGCCCGTGCGGCGGTTCTCGCGGGCCATCCGGCGTTCGTGTGCACGTTCGGCGCGGCGCTGGCGGTCGCGCAGGCGTGGAGGTTCGGTGCCGCGTGCGGTAGCGATGAGCTCGGTGCCGGCGTAGCGGGTCAGTCCCCACGTGATGAGCGAGATCAGCAGGATGGTCTCCATCGCCGATCACCCCACGAACCACTGCTGAGCGACGGCTCCGGCGTTGCCCATTCCCGTGGCGATCAGGTTGTAGAGCCCGGCCAGGAACGGGACGCCGCTGGCGAGGCCGATCGTCGGCGCCACGAGGGCCAGCCACGGGTGGGCTCGGTTCGGCTTCGCGGTCTTGGGAAGGATTCCCTTGACCACGACTTCGACGGTGAGCAGGACGGCGAGTCCGGCGAGGATGACCGCGCCACCGAAACCGAGCAGCCGGGTCGCCAGGGAGGTCGCGTTAGAGGCCACGTCGAAGGCGCGATTGATGAGGACGCCGACCAGACCACCGATCCCGATGCCGGCGAGCCAGAAGAGCAGGATCTGCACCTTGGCCATGTTCTTGTGGTAGTAGAGCCAGAGTCCGAACATCAGGGCGAGCGCGGCGATGATGCCGGTGCCGGTGTAGGCAGCGTTCATGGTGTGTCTCCTCGGTTGAACCAGCTCAGGGGCGGCCAGTACGGCCAGGTCAGGAAGTCCGGGATGAGCAGGCCGACGGCCGGGATCTGATGGATGGCGGTCGCGAGGGTCATCAGCAGCGGCAGCACGGTCCAGAGGCGCCCCGGGGTGCGGCCGGCCCAGACCAGTAGTGCACCGGCGGTGATGACGGGGGCCTGCAGGATCCAGAAGTGCACGACAGCGAGGTGACGCAGTGCGCCGTCTTGGCTGGTGGTCCAGGCGCCGCGCTTGGCGAGGCTGAGGCTGTCCCACAGGCTCGCCGGACGCTCCTCGACGAAGCGCAGCTCGCGCATGGCGCTCACCGCAGTGTGCAGGACCTCCGCGCGGCGGCTGGGAAGCTCGGTCCAACCGGCACGCTCCTGCCTGGGGGCGCTCGGGGCGGCGGTGGTCTGTGTGGTCTCTGCGACCTCGGCCCCCTCCGGCTCGACGGTGGTGGCGTCGGGCTCGGGAGGAGCGGGGTCGACGGTGACGGCGTTGCTCATGCGGCGTCCTTCCTCCTCGGGCGGGTGGGTTCTTGGGCCTGCATGCGCAGCAGCTGGTCGCCGGCCTCGATCAGCCGGTTGGTGACGTCGGTGATGAGCTCGGCGGCGCGCTCGGGGCGAGGCTGGCGTCGGCTGGCAGCGCCCCGGAAGTAGTCGAACGCGCACTGGAGACGCTCGGTATCGGTGGTGGCGATGGCGTAGCGAGTGGCGAGTGCGGCTCGACGCCGGTCGGGTCGGGAGCGGCGCGTCGTCGGTGCCAGCTCGGCCCCGTCGGCGGCTGCGGCGCTGCGGCGGCGGCCGGCCATCACAGGCACCTCAGCTCGTAGATCGGAAGGCCGGTCTCGGCGAGGGCGATCTCGGCGAGATACGAGTGGCTGTCGAGCCCGACTCGGGCGGCGTAGTCCAGGACCTGGGCCCAGACCTGGTGGGGATCCTCGGTGGCGGCTTCGACCGGCTCGGTGGACTCGTGGCGCTCGGTACCGGTGACCAGCGTGATGGTGATCAGATCGGACATGGTGTGCGCTCCTGTGTGCTCGGGCGGGCCCCTCCCCTCGGCGCCGGAGGGACGACGCCGAGGGGAGGATCAGCAGCGGTAGTTCCTCGGGGACGTTGGCCGCATCCCGGAGGGGGTTACCGCGGGTCGATGGACCGCTGGACCAGCTCGTAGGCGTCGCCGGCCAGCTGTGAGCGGACCTTGCCGACACCGAACTTCTTGCGGATGGCCTCCCGCGACGGGGACCCCGCGGCCGAGAGTGGAATCTCGTCGGCAGCGATGGCACGCCTCGTGCGCTCGTAGAGCACGACAGTGTCGGAGGTCTGGTCGCTGAGCCGGGAGGGCTGCAGCTCCTCGTAGAGCTCGGCAAAGATGGGTCGGAACACCGAGTGCAGCAGGTGCTGGACCACCACGGCGGCCACGACCAGCAGGGATGGCAGGACGTGAGCGAAGGTGGAGCCGAGGTCGAACCCGTAGCGCAGGCCCCAGGGCACGACGACGAGGAACAGCGAGGCCAGGGCCAGCCCGGCGTCGAGGATGTAGAGCCCGCGCGGAATCGGGCGGTTGTTCTGGACCGCGGTGAACCCGATGATCAGGCTGACGACCAGCAGGAGCGAGGCCATCGGTTCGAGGACGTAGCCCCACCAGGGCCCGTCGACGCCGACGACTCCGTCGTGGGTGGTAGCGGACATGAACACGACACCGAAGGCGATCAGTGTCGGCGGAATGGCGGACAGCCCGAGGTAGCGCCGGTAGGTCGCGGCCAGGCGTCGGTTCGGGTCGAGCAGACGATCCTTGCTGGCTCGGGCCCGCTCGACCCAGCGGGACTCCTGCCGCTCGCGGCGAGTACCGGCGACCTCGGCGAGCGCGGTGCTGCGGCGTTCCTTCCGGCGGGCACGCCGGATCTGCTCGCTGACGCGGCGTTCGAGCTGACGCTCGCGGCGGGACAGTGCGTTCTGCAGCGCGGGATCGTCCTGCAGCTCCACCAAGCCGCGGGCTTCCTCGACCTCACGGGCGAGAGCCTGGACCTGGTCGGCCGGTGTCGACTCGACTACGTCGAGGGACGGCTCGGGCCTGGCCCCCGGTTCGACGGGGTCGAGGCTGGTCGACCAGGTGACCGGCTCGTGGGCGCGGTGCCCGTTCGTTACCGGGGCGCTCATCGGGTCGGCTCCCGACGCTGACCGGCACGTCGGAGGATCGCTCGGCGCTCGTCCTCGCTGAGTCCGCCGAGGACGCCGTGGGGGTAGAGGTCGGGCCGGTCCAGGGCAGCGGCGCGGCAGGACTCGAGGATCGGGCAGCCACGGCAGATCGCCTTGGCATCGGCGGTCTGCAACAGGGCCGGTCCGCTGGTGCCGACCGGGAAGAACAGCTCGACCACGTCGGGGGCGGTGCAGGGCAACGTCGGTGTGCGGTCGACGTCCGGCGCACCGAACGTCGTGGGTACGGTCTTCATGGGCGCCTGACTTCCTCGTGCAAGGGGATCGGTTTTGGTTGTCCGCTCTGAGGCCTCGGTGGTTGCCGCCACCGGGGCCTCTCTGCACTCCAGATTAGTCGGCGAGTAACGCTAGGTCTAGTCTTAGAGTAGTGATCATCTTTGCGTGAGCACGAAAAAGGCCCGCGACCAGCGGATTCACTGGTGGCGGGCCGTTAATCGGCGTCGAGACTAGGCGTGCTCGGGGTGCTGCCTGAGCTCCTGTCGGATCCGGTCGAGCAGGGCTTGCAGGTCGGCTCCGTGCTCGGCCAGGTTCTGCTGTTCGGCCAGGAACTGCTCGTAGAGCTCGACGTCGTCAGGCTCGGTGACGTGCTGTTCGGCGGTGAGGGTCTCGATCTCGACGGTCGAGGGGGCGTCGGCGTAGCGCAGGACGACGAACGAGTGCAGCGGTCGTGCTTCGGTGCGCTCCTGGGTCTCGCGCGAAAGGACCCCGATACGGACATTGGGGAGTCCGGAGAAGGAGGCGATGCGGTCCAGCTGGGCCAGGGTGACCGAGACCGGTCCTGGGCGCCAGCGCAGTGCCGTCTCGGTGATGACCAGGTCGAACTGCTTGGTCTCGTCGAAGAGCACGGTTTGACGGTTCATCAGGGACAGCACTGCTGCCGGGATTTGCTCGGCTGGCATGAGGGTGTGCACCTCGCGTAGCCGGCGGGCGTAGTCGGGGGTCTGGAGGAGTCCGGGTACGACCTCGGACTGGAAGATCCCGATTCCGCTGGTCTCGGTGTCGCGGCGGGCTCGCTCGTCCTGCTGGGTGCCGGCGTCCGAGCGACCGGCGTTCCGCCACGGACGCACCCGGGTGCCGATCTCCCGGGCCAGGGCGAGTACTTCGGCGCGGGCGTCGTCGTCGGCCTGGACTCTGTCGAGCCACTGCTCGATGTCGGCAATGACCAGCGCGGTGTTGCCATTCTCCATCTTGGAGGTCTTGCTCTGCGACCAGCCGAAGGGCTCTCCGAGGGAGGCAGCCGACAGCCCAGCGGCCTGGCGGAGCTCCTTCAAGCGCGCCGCCAGGCGCTGGTGCTGAGAGTGGATCTCGGCGTCGGTCAAGAGTGTTAGCTCGCAGCTCGTTCGGGGGTCTCGGTGCCCGACCGTGGGGTTGGGACGAGGCGGTACTGGTCGAAAGGCACCGACAGCTCCACGGCCCGGCGCCGGATGGCGATGTAGGGGGCCGGGTCGCCGGCCTCCGAGACGCCGAGGAAGTGGCCCTCGTCGTCGAAGTGCTGCAGCACGACGATGCGCTCGTCGAACATCCAGAAGTCCTGGTGGGTCCAGTCGTCGCTGCCGGTGGGCAGCCAGAGCCGGTCCAGGATCCGGACCTCTTCGCCGGCCGGGAGGTTCTCCCGCGGGTAGCAGAGCAGCTGGAATCGCGTGTAGTCGGTGACCGGGTGTCCGAGCAGGCGCACGCGGCCGAAGTACTTCCCGCGGCCGACCTGAGCGCGGACGTTGGCCAGCCAGTCGTCGTCATCGACGGTGCGGGCGGGGAAGGCCTTGCCCGCGAGGAAGGCGTCGAAGTCGGGGTCCTCCCCCGGGATGGCGTAGACGTCGCGGCATTCGAGCCGGAACGCCGACTCCTGATAGGTCAGGTACAGCTCGTTGAGGTCCTCGGGGGTCATACGGCCTCCCTCGTCGACTCGCTTGCCGTCGCTAACACGGCCTGGGCTGGAATCTCGTGAGCCCGCTCGCCGTCGGGGCACACCAGCGTGGTGGGTGTGCCGGAGACCTCGACCCAGTCCCCGCACGCGCGCAGCGCGATCGACCGGGGCGCAGGTACTGCAGCAGCGGCCCGCGCGTCGTGCATCTCGAGCTCGCGCGCAGCGCGCTCGATCAGGTCGCGGGGGACCCGCACGATCCGGGGATCCATGACGTAGCCCTGCACGATCACCGTGCCGTGCTCGGTCAGCCACGCCGTCGGACAGTTGCCGTTGCGACACTCCATCGTCCCGGCGAGCAGCGTCATGCTCATGAGGTTCCGCCTTCCATCAAGCCGCGATCCTAGCGCTTCGCAGACTAAGCGCGACTAGTCGGGCTGGGCAATGGGCGCTGAAGCCAGCTGCGCTGTGAACGCTTGCTCTCCGGAAGCGCCCGCATCCGCCCGGGCTCCACGGCGAGTCGCGAACGCGCTCCCCTCTCCGCCCCACGTCGGCCGCTCGGCCGCGCCGTCGGGGCAGGACGCTGGCTCCAGGAGACCCGGAAATTTCCCGCCTCGCGCGCGCACGCGTGCATCGCGTGTACAGCGACCATGACCGACATGGCCGCGACCAGGAAATTTCCGCTGCGGGCGGAGGTTTCGCCAGTTTGGCTGAGCGCGCAGTGGAGCGTTCGCCCCGCACTGTCGTGCTCACTGGGGGCCGGCCGGGAGGTCTACCTCCCACCAGTGCCGCCCCACGTGAGGTCGCGGAGCGGCGAACAGGAGCCGAACGAGCTACCCACCTGGGGCGGTGAAGGACCCGGCCATTGACGTCGCAGTGGCGCACCTGGGAGCGAGTGGCGTCGCATTCGCGCGGGCAGCGCCGGCGTACTGAAGTCCCCGGGCCAGCCCGTCGAAGAAGCGACAGGTGGCCGTCGTCCCGTGCGAGGTCCAGACGCCAGCTGGTGCCTAGTCCTCGGGCGGCCTCGCCAGCCGCGGGAATCGCGGCCGCACGTTCGCCACCATCCGCTGTTCGCGGCGCGACCATCGGTGTGTTCGCCAGGGTGCAGAGGCTCGACGATCTGGCTCGCCCGCCCGCGCCTGCGCGGCCATCCGAGCCTCAGCCTCGGCCTGCTTCCGGGAGAGCGCCGCACCGGAGTGCCAGACGTCGTCCTGGTCGAGCGCACGCCAGTGCCAGCGCTGGTCGTCGTCGGACCACTGCGTCATGTGCACGAGACCGACGATCGCACAGCCCAGGCAGTCCGGAGAGCAGTTGCTGGGGACTCCTCCGGCTATCTGAGTGAGAGGCAGAAGGGGCCTGCTCCCGGCAGCCGAGCGTGGAGCAGGGTCGCCGGAATGCGGGGCGACGCGCCGTCCTTCGAAATTTCCCTGGGTTGCCGGTTGCATGCCCACGCCTCACGCGACGCACGCGTACGCGCGCGAGCCGAGCAACATGCCGTTCGCGTACGAGCGATCTGAGTCCGTACGACACCTCGGTATTCCGCCAGCCGCCGGCTACTGCGGCGTGTAGCGCGCCCGAGATCCGGCTCGATGGTCTGCGGCTCGGCCCGCTCTAGGCCCGCCTGATGAGCTGGCGGTGTATACCCGGTTTACATCCCCGGCGGCCTGGTCAAGCCCGGTCAGGCTGGGCCCGACCCAAGTCTGCTTTGACACGCGACGACGGTGACTATCCGATCCGGCCACTAACAACGCACCGCGGCCAGCACGGGGCTCGACCAGAGGGGCACTTCAGCGGGGGGCTGTCTCGGAGCACGAGCTGGCATGTCTGCGCCGCTGCCCTTATGAGGAACTGAGTTCGGGTCGCCGCTGGCACGTCCGTCCCCGCCGCGGGACGGAAGGCCCTGCTCGCGGGAGCGCCGCGTCGATCCCAACGCGGGCATGCTTGCCCGGAGACTGGACGGCGAGGGCACCCACTCCCCCAGAGCCGCACATGCTGACCTAGTCCGACCAGGGGCGATCATCACCGACGGCGCGGTTACGCAGTCCGTTCCTCGGGCAGATTGCGGACGAGCCCGTGATGCAGGTGCTCAAGCCTCGCTCGAGCAGAGGGAGACCGCTGGGGAAAGGCCGATCGAGCTCCATCACGGGCGCGCTCGTCTCCAACGTGGCCGAGATAAACCTGCTGGTCAGCGCGGTTTCAACCGGCTGGGGCCACCTTCACCTGGGCAGTTCGGGCCATGAGGCGAGTGCGCCGCTCGATCTACGAGGCATCTGCGCTGGTCGCGGCACTTTCGATCTCCTATCGCATTCGCGGCGAGCGCGGAGCGCCGTGCGCGACGCTGTAAACCCGGTATACACGGGGGTGTCAGTTCCTGCGTACTCCCCTGCTCTCGGCACCAGTCCGGTCCTGAGCCAGCGAGGCTCGATCCCCGGCCGGTGGCCGGTTAGCAGCCATTGCCTCCGGTCTCGGTGAGACCCGACCTACTCCCTCAATGAAGCCGCGCGCCGTTGAAGCTGCTGGTCGCGGTGCCTTCTAGCGCCACGCCTGGCGCCTCAGCGCGCCACCGAACCGAGGGTCGGAAGAGGTCCGGGTGTATACCCGGTATACGTCCCGTCAGGCCCCGGGCTTCGGTGGTCGGTCGTCGCTGGCCTGCGATGTAGAGGCTGCCGCAGAAGGAGCTAAGCGGCCGCGTGCCCTGCACCGTCATGACTCTCGTTCCCGGTACAGTTCTGGGAACTGACCCGAGTACTAGGACGCGGAGTTGTATGCGCGAGAGTTCGCTGGTCGCGCGGTCCAATGAGCATGGCCAGCAGGTGTTGGTCGCTTACCGGCCCGTGCAGTTCACGCTTGGCCAGACAGCACAGGCGATGCACGCGGTCATCGACCCGCATCTGCGGAAGATCAACTCCCGGTCCAGGGTCGGGCGCAGTCGGGTTCGGGAAGTGCTTCGCCAGATCGTCACCGACGGCTGGCCGCCGGACTTCGAGCCCGATCCGGAGCGAGTCGCCCACTGGCAGGCCTGGCTCATCACCAACGGCATCTTCACCGACGACACGCAGTGAGGTCGATTCTGTCGTGAACCCCAAGACAGCTCCCGCACACGCGGCCGTCACGCTGCCGCGCATCACAGCGATCCTGAATCAGAAGGGCGGCGTCGGGAAGACCGGCCTGACTGCCGGCACCGGTGGTGCGCTCTCGGAACGGGGTCGCCGAACGCTGCTGGTGGACCTCGATCCACAGGGGCATCTGACTACTGAGGCGCTGGGCCTAGAGGAGGCGGACTCCACGCAGCCGAACCTGGCCGCGGCCTTGATCGGAGAGTTCACGGGCCCGACCAGCGATCTCGTGGTTCGACACTCGCAGTCTGCTGCCGGTGGATGCCTAGACGTGTTGCCGCACTGCGTCTCGATGTTCCTGGTCGTACGCAAGCTGCATGCCGCCCGCTCCCCCGAGCACCGCCTAACTCGTGTCCTGCGCCAGCTCGAGGGCTCTTACGATCACGTGCTGATCGACTGCCCGCCTTCCCTCGATGTACTCACCGACACAGCGCTTGTTGCAGCGGACGGTCTGCTAGTTCCGGTCCAGCCCAGCAACACCTCCTTGCGGGCTCTCCGCCTTCTCATCGAGCAGGTCGCAGTCATCGAGGAGGAGCTACAGATCCCCCGACGCGACCTGCATGGGCTGGTCCCTGGGGTGTATCGCCGCCCCTTGTCAGGGATCGCGCGCTACAAGATGCAGGAACTGGAGGAGTACGGCGTCAGCGACGGTGAGGTCCCGGCACTGCCGATCTTGGCGCACTTGCCACTCGCAGCGGCGGTGGAAGAAGCCTGGCTCAGTGGCCAGACCTTGACCGACTACCAGCCGGCCGCGCCAATCGCCGATGCCTACCGTCGGATCGCGCTGCACCTCGACGTCGCGGCAGGCCTGGCCTCTGCAGCCGAGCTGAAAGGGCTGCCAGCTCTGGAAACCGTCACACCCAGCGCGGTAACGAGCTCGACAGCGGAGGGGAAGTAGACGTGGCCAAGAAGAAGGACTTCGGCGCCATGGAACGGGGGCGTCCCGCCGGCACAGGCGCCGAACGGGCCCGCGACGCGCTGCGGACCCGGCTCGCAACCCCGCCGAGCAAGCTGCCACTCGACCAGCTGCAACCCAACCCGCTGAACCCTCGCGGCCCCGAACACGACACGGGCCTCGAGGATCTGGCGGCGACCATGCGTCAGCACGGTCAGCTGCAGCAAGCCCAGGTCATCGCACGCGATGACTTCCTGGAGGCGTTCCCCGACACGGCTGACCGGCTCTCCGAGGCACCGTGGGTGGTCTACATCGGGAATCGCCGTCTGGCCGCTGCCCGACTGGCCGGCCTCGAGATGCTCGATGTCCGGGCTCCTGAGGGAGTGGCTACGCCCGAGGAGATCGAGAGCCGTGTTCTGATCGAGAACCTGCAGCGTAGCGACCTGCCCCTGCTCAAGGAGGCCGAGTTCTTGCAGCGGCAGCTCGATCGGGACGGCCAGACGTTGCGATCCGTGGGTGCCGCGATCGGGAAGTCGTTCACGTACGTGCAGCAGCGTGTCGGCCTGCTCAAGCTCATTCCCGAGCTGCAGGAGCAGTTGCGTCAGGGGAACGTGAACTTCAAGACCGCTCGGGCTCTCTACGCGCTCAGTCCCGAGGAGCAGGCGACGGTGTACCGCAGTGGCCCGCCGTGGTCAGCGGCGGTGCTCGAGGCCCAAGCAGAGCCACTGCCCACCGAAACGTCGTCGGACGACGATCCCTCCGGACCAGCCGATCAGGCGGTAGCAGACACCGACCAGGATCATGACGTTTCGCACTCAGATCCCGAAGCGACGGCGCCCACGGGGGCAGCAAGCAACTCGTCGAAGCCCAAGCAAGAGTCCCAGGAACAATCAGGTTCGGGCATCTCGACCGCGACGCAGCCGATGGCAGACCGGGAGCTGGTGGCGCCCCTTGTTGGCAGCGTCAGCACGGTGCTCGAAGAGATCCGTCGCTCGGAGGCCGCGGCAGGCGTGGATACGCAGGCGGCGACGGTGCTCCAGGAGGTGGCACGACAGGTTGAGTCAGCACTGATGACTCTGCGGAGGATGTAAACCGGGTATACAGCGCCGCGCCGGAGCTTGTACCCGCCCGCGTATGGGAACGCTGGCCCGGGGTTCGTATACCCGGTTTACATCCAGGTCGCCGCGGGCTGCGCCCAGCAGCGGCGACGGCGATGTCTAGCGCGCGCGAGGTCGGAGAAGCGGCTGTAGTACAGCTGGAGCGCGACGGTGATCGTCGTGCTTGGGCCATTCCGGTGCTTGGCAAGGAGCAGGTTCGCATCCGCCTCGCCGGGCGGCCTACGCCTCAACAAATGGTCACCGTCGCTGCGCACCCGGATGCGGAGGATGTAAACCGGGTATACAGCCCGGCACCGGAGCTTGTGCCTGCCCGAGTGCGGGGTGCTGACCGGGCGCTTGTATACCCGGTTTACACCCAGCGGGCCGATGGCCGAGCTAGCGATGGCGGCAATAGTCAGGCGTGGGCGAGGTCGGAGAAGCGGCTGTAGTGCAGCTGGTGCGCGACGGTGATCGTCGTGGTGGGTCCGTTCCGGTGCTTGGCCAGGATCAGGTCCGCCTCGCCGGCGCGGGGGTCGTCGTTCTCGAACGCGTCCGGGCGGTGCAGCAGGACCACCATGTCCGCGTCCTGCTCGATCGAGCCGGACTCACGCAGGTCGGACAGCATCGGGCGCTTGTCCGTGCGCTGCTCGGGACCACGGTTCAGCTGGCTCATCGCGACCACCGGCACCTCGAGTTCCTTGGCCAGCAGCTTGATCTGCCGGGAGAACTCCGAGACCTCCTGCTGGCGGGACTCGACCTTGCGGCCCGAGGTCATCAGCTGCAGGTAGTCCAGGATGATCAGCTTGAGGTCGTTGCGCTGCTTGAGCCGGCGCGCCTTGGCCCGGATCTCCATCAGCGTCAGGTTCGGCGAGTCGTCGATGTAGAGCGGTGCCTCGGAGATCTCCGACATCCGCCGCGCCATCCGGGTCCAGTCCTCGTCGGACATCCGGCCCGCCCGCATGTCGGCCAGCCGGATCCGCGCCTCCGCCGACAGCAGGCGCATCACGATCTCGGACTTGCTCATCTCCAGGGAGAAGAATGCGCTGGTCATGCGGTGTTTGATGGAGCAGGAGCGGGCGATGTCGAGGCCGATCGTGGATTTCCCGTAGCCGGGGCGTGCGGCGACGATGATCATTTGGCCGGGGTGTAGGCCGTTGGTGATGGTGTCGAAGTCGGTGTATCCGGTGGGGACTCCGGTGGCGAGGCCGCCGCGGGCGGCGATGGCGTCGATTTCGTCCATGGTGGGCTGGAGGAGTTCCTCGAGGACGGTGTAGTCCTCGGTGGTGGTGCGTTCGGTGACCTCGTAGACCGCGGCCTGGGCGCGGTCCACGACCTCGTCGACCTCGCCGCCCTCGTTGCCGTGGTAGCCGAGCTGCACGATCCGGGTGCCGGCCTCGACCAGCCGCCGCAGGATCGCCTTCTCCCCGACGATCTCGGCGTAGTACGCGGCGTTGGCCGCCGTCGGCACGGTCGCGATCAGGGTGTGCAGGTACGGCGCACCACCGAGGCGCACCAGCTCACCGCGCCGCTGCAGCTCCGCCGACACCGTCACCGCGTCGGCCGGCTCGCCCCGGCCGTAGAGGTCCAGGATCGTCTCGTAGACCGTCTGGTGCGCGGGCCGGTAGAAGTCCTCGGGCCGCAGCACCTCGACGACGTCGGCGATCGCGTCCTTGCTCAGCAGCATGCCGCCCAGCACCGACTGCTCGGCCGTGAGGTCCTGCGGTGGCTGGCGGCGGTCGTGGGTGTGGGTGGCCGGGGGAGTGGTGTCGATGGGCTGGGCGGTCATCGGAACCTCCGGGCGCGGAAGGGGCGGGGGGTGCGGCGTGGTCCGTGGGCGCGGTCGGCGCGGGCGCGGGCGAGGGCCCGCTCGTGCGCGCTGCCGGTGGTCGGTTCGTGCGGTTGGGCCGGGGCGGGCGTGGTGGGCGCGGGCTGCTCGGCCGCTGACGTGCTCTGGGCGGTGGGGCGGGTCCGCCGCCCCTCATCGAGCGTCTTGTTGATCTGGTGCAGGTGGCTGGTGCGGCTCTGCGGGGTGGCGACCTCGGCGTCGGGGCGGGGTGCGTTGCGGCGGGCGTGGAACTCGCGGGCCCAGCGGCGCACGAGCTGGGATTCGGCGGTGGTGCGCTCGGTGGTGGTGGCGGGCAGGTCGGTGGGGGACAGCTCGGTGGCGCCGTAGGGGAGCCGCTGGGCGGCGGCGTGGCCGCGGGCTAGGGCGGCGGAGCGGCGCTGGCGGGCGTCGACGGTGGGCGAGACGAGCGGGCCGTTAGTGTCGCGCCACCAGCTCAGGCGGTGGCGCAGCCAGCCGTCGGGGCGGCGCAGCTGGTGGGCGGGGCAGCGGTGCGCGGGTTCGGCGGGGCCGTCGTGGCGGGGCCGGTGTGCGAGGGCGTAGCGCAGGTCGTTGTTGGTCCAGCCGGCCTGCCACCAGGTGCGGGTGATGGAGCGGATCCAGCGCGGGGTCAGGCGGCGCAGTGCGGGGTCGGTGCGCAGCTCGGCGGCCGCGGCGAGCATCTCGGCGCCGGTGACCGGGACCCGACGATCGAAGTGGCCGCCCTGCTTCTCCTCCTGGCCCGGCCCGTCAGGGCCGTATCCGTCTCGGAAAGGTGGGCTGACCTGCGAACTGTGGACGCACGCCCTCGCGCGTGTAGGAACCCCTGTAGAAGTCTTAGGAAGATCTTTAGGTGTGTGGGTTGGGGTCCAAGTTGTGTCTGTAGTGGTCTGTGCGGCGGCGTGTTCGGTGCTCTGCTCGCGCGGGTCCGGCTTGGTCGGGACGTCCTGCTCGGCGGCCTCTGAGGCGGGCACGCGGAGCTGGTAGACCGCGGCCCGGTTGCCGGTGAGGTGCTGCAGGGCCAGCGGGCGGAACTGCGGGGTGGTGCCGCCCTCGGTGCGCAGCAGCCAGCCGTGGTGCTGGAGTTCGGCGAGCCAGCGGGCGGTGCTGCTGCGTCGCCATCCGCTGGCGTGCTGCAGGCGGTCCCAGGTGGGCCAGCTGGTGTGGTCGTCCCAGTCGGCGCGGCGGGCGAGTTCGGTGAGCAGGCCGCGCAGCCGTTCGGCGGCGTCGCGGCGGACCTGCTGGTACCAGGCCGAGGCGAGCAGGGCGCGGAACCAGTCCAGCGCGGTGCGGGGGAGCAGGGTCGCGACACCGGCGAGTAGCTCGTCGGCGGCCGCGGCGTCGGCCTCGGGAGTGTCGGTGAGCTCGGAGGGGGAGATGTCGCCGCCGCCGGCGAACCAGCACGGCGCGCAGACGATCGAGCGGAGCGGGGTGTTACGCGCGATTCCCGACCGACGTCGGCAGCTGACGCACATCTGGGGGAGTTCGATCGCCCCCGGGTGGGTCGGCCAGGACGCCGGCAGCCCTGCCGGTAGTGGCAGAACGGGCTGCACGAGGAGTCGAGATCCCGTGTTGGGGTTCGACTCACGTGACGCACAGCGCGATGGTGCTGTGCGAACTTCGGGACGCGCGCTACTATGAGAGCGCGCAGGCAAGCGTTGCGCCTCCCTTCTGGGAGGGGCTGGGTGTAGGAGTTGGCGCTCCGAACCCCGTTACGTTGGGCCCGTTCCTCTTGGCCGGAGGGACGGGCCCTAGCGCGTTTCAGGGGTGTGCACTCAGCCCGGATGTTCGATTGTCGGGACGCCGCTGCGGGCGGCGACCGAGGTCAAGCAGACCGTCTGAGTGCCTCCTGGGGTGGCTCGTCGGCGAGACGCAGCTGGTCGTCCTCGGTGCTGGTTCGCCGGTTGGGGAGCATGTCGGTGAGCGTGGCAGCCGTGGCCCGCACCTTCTTCGGGTCCTCGAGCGCCATCAGGATCGCCGCGAAGATGTAGTCGGTGCGCGTCAGCCCGAGGGCTTCACGCTCGTCGTCGATCCGGTCGTTGATCTCCGGCGGGACACGCGTCCCGACCAGCTCTCGCGGACCCTTGTAGCGCTTCGCGGCCCCGTTGCGGCCGCGCGGCCTCCGCTCGCTCATGCGCGGCATCCTGTCAGCCGTACCTGTTACAGACCTCTCCGACGCGCCGATGCCACCAGGTCGGATTTTCATTCGATTCGTCCTCTCGCACTCGCCACCGCCTGCTCATCGACGGGGCAAGGCGCTGTCTCTGGGGCAGACTTGGGCCGCTACTCAAGGTGCTCGATGACCGACTGCACGACGACGAGCGCGCTCCGCACGTGCCGCGCGGGGGTGTGCTGCTGCGCAGCGGTGGCTGTCTCGGGGCTACCGACGGTCTGAGCGGCGGCCAGAAGCGCTTGTGCCGCTTTGATCAGGTCGCCCCGGATCCAGTTGGGGTCGGGGTCGCTCTCCGGCCCAGCGCTGTCGAGAGGGCCGCTCGGGGCGGGGATGCTCTCGACAGCGGGCAGCACCTGGTGCACGGTGACCAGCCTCCTGTGCTCAGTGTCGGGTGCGGTACGGACAGAGCATCGACGTCCCGACGACCGCACCGACCCCGCAGCGCCTTGCTCTGGGCACGAGGACCCGGATGTCGACTCGGGTCGGTCGATCGAGGGGTCGCGCCGAGACGAGGGGCGTAGGCGCGATGACGGCGCGGGGCCTGCAGGCTCGGGAGGACTCGCCGATCCAGCGGCTTCCGTGCCGAGGCCCGTCGCGCGCCACTGCGGGCCCGTACGGGCCTTCGCCTTGGGCATCGCTACCGCCCCGTCTTCTGGGAGAGGCCGTTCGGCCAGTCCTCGGTCAACCGCTTCGGCACGACTCACCTCTCCTGCGACTTTCCGGCTTGGTATGGCGAGGAGCGAAACTAGGTCGCTCCGCTGCGTACTATCGCCTCGCCCCTGTACAGACGCCACCTTCATGCTAGCGAACACACCATCAGGTGAGACCATGACGCGATACCAACGTGGCGACCGCGGCGCAGGGCCGGCGCCGCGCACCCACGGATCGAGCGGCAGCCCTGGTGGCTCTCAGACCTGCGGCAATGGCGTCGAGGCGCAACTGCAGTAGGCTAGATGGACGATCCGTCACTCGTCATGCATATCAGCGAAACTAGGAGGATGCAAGATTCGCTGTGCGGCATCACCCACCTACCCCCCGGCGATGACACCCTCCTAGCGGCGACGGTGTCAGCGGCTACGATGGCCAGGAAGGTCAGAAGAAGAGAGAGGCACGTCCATGTCCGAGGCTCAGGCAGATAGTCCAGCACTCGACTCACTGGCCGAGCGGATCAACTACTTGTTCGCGAAGGTCACCCCTGAAGGTGGCGGGCGCTCGGAGTACACCGGGCAGGAGGTGATCGCTTGGCTACGCGAACACGGCTATGAGCTGTCGGCCTCTCACCTTTCCGAACTGCGGCGCGGTATCAAGATCAACCCCACCATGCGAGTCATCGACGGTCTCGCTCGATTCTTCGCGGTCCGCGTCGGCTTCCTGCATGGTGACCCGGACGCGGTCCGCGACGTCATCGCCGAACTCCGACTTCGTCGGGCCCTGCGTGAAGCGCAGGTAACCGATATCGCCGCGCGGGTTGCCGGGCTCGACCCGGCTCAGCGCCATGCAGTAGCTGACTTCATCACACAGATGGTGTACGAGCAGGGTTCCGGCTCGACGGGGGCTGGCTCCTCCCCGGCGGGTGGCGCCAATGCATAACCGGTCTTCGTTCGCTCCGCTCGAACCCTCCCGCACCGAAACCAACTAATGAGCTGTCCTCCAGCCGGCACCCTGGGCGGTGCCTCCGACGGGTTATCTGTCCGAGTCACGCGCCTCTTCAGCCTGGTTCGAGTACCCGTCGAAGCAGAAACACCCCCCTTCTGGCAGCCTTTAGACGACCACCTCAGAGAGAGGCTTCGGCTCGGTACGTCACTGAACGAAGCCGAACAGGTGCTGGCGTCGCATCTGAATTCCGCAGTCGAAGATGGCGCGCTGTCTACCCGACAGCTGAACGCTGTCCTGCAGCACCTGGGTGCACCGGCCAACTATTTCGACCTGGCGCAGCCGCGATATGAAACTGAGACGCAGCTTCTACTGACGCAGTTAGAACACATGGGTATCTCCGCATTTCGACTGTGCAGGGCGCACGTGCGTGAATTCGACCGGGTAGCAGCCCTGCAACTGCTGGTCGATGTGGCGACCGGGGTGGCCCCTCGGTCTCGCGAAATTGACTCCGCCCAGTAGGATCTTGGAGCAAAGGATGCCAGGACGGACGGTGACGAACTCTGTGAACGAGCGCCAGCTCCGTAGCCAGGCCAGAAAGTTGCTGCGCAACCTGGGGTATCGCCGGACT
This sequence comes from Pseudonocardia sp. UM4_GMWB1, assembly GCF_017312155.1. Lineage (NCBI taxonomy): Bacteria > Bacillati > Actinomycetota > Actinomycetes > Pseudonocardiales > Pseudonocardiaceae > Pseudonocardia > Pseudonocardia sp. UM4_GMWB1. The sequence continues at coordinate 32,892 of NZ_QJPN01000003.1, forward strand.
CCTCCACCGGCCGAGCTGTGTCGTGGCTTATCGGGCCAGCTCGGCGTCCCGATCGACCTAGCGGGCAGAAGTCTTCCGACTGTCAGATCGTTCGGCTGCGTCATACCGTTTCCCGACAAATACCTCATCACGTACCTGACTGATCTGTCGGTCGAGCGTCAGAACTACACGATCTACCACGAAATCGCCCACATCTTCCTCGGGCATCTCGACGCAAGTGGAACCGGCACTCCGATGCTGTGCGGTTCCCTTCTCGTCGATCGAGACGCTCCACCGAGCGGTTCTCACTATGACCAGCACGCCGAATGGGAGGCTGAGACGTTGGGAGCCATACTCTCGGACTGGTCAAAGCTGCCTATCCGGGCCAGCTGGGCTGACCTGGGACGTACAGGCGAAGCGCTCGGAAGCGCTTTCGGCGGCCGGGGCGTGTGAAGCTCGGTGCCGACTCTCTTGACCATCGCATGCGGTGTGGCCTTCGTATGGACTCTTACGCATGCGGTTCGATCACCCGCGTCGCTCGATCCCTGGGCAGGAGTACTCTTCAGTGCCGGTCTCGGATTGATGGTGCTCCTGGACGGGAGGGGCTTCTCCGGATGGGTCGACGCTGCAGTCGGCCCCAACACAGCAGGCTGCATACGCAATCTCGTTCTAGTGGGCGCTTTCGCGTCGATGCAGTTCTTCTATCTCCGCAAAATTGCCGAATACCGCCCACGTCAACGGCGCTACGCTGAAGCGGTCGCACTACTTGTCACAGTGGCTGCAATCCTCATCACGCCACTCTTCGTGAAGCCGCCGTTCAGCTTGCAGTTCACAAATGCGAACATCCAGCACCCGCCCGTGCTAGTGTTCTTCCTTACTGTAAGCGCCTACCTCGTTTACGCCTGCCTCACGCAGATCGTGTGGTCCAGTCGCGACATCCTCCCCTTGTACCGGGAGCGGGCATGGGATTTTCTTGTCGTGGCTGTCTCGCTCACTGTTGGCTGCAGCTGCTACCTCATCCTGCTAGGCGCTCGTATCACGTACTACTGGCAAGCGCTAGTCGGGGCGCACATCTCCATCAACTTCTGGTCAGGAGGGTTACTCCTGATCCGCACAGCAGTGCTGGCTATGCTCCTTGCCGTCATTTACCCGGCCGCCGTTGATGATATCCGCCGCGCGCTCCATCGTGCCGGGCAGCTGCTGGGCTACGTACGGCTAGGCTCCCTGGACTCGGTGGTCCGAGCTGTCTACCCGGAGCTCGTCAGACCTGACACCCCGGCCGGCAGCAGCGATACCGCGGAGGAGGGGCGGCGACGCTGGCCGTCGCGGCTGTCCTGCGAGCTGCGCGAGGCGCGTTGTAGCGACGGGTACACGCGTATGTACAACGTCTATGCGGGGTACAACAGCGACCAACGAGCTAATGTGGCAATTGCGGTGAACGAGCTTCGGCAGATGCCTGACGATCTCCCGGAACGTGCACGAACCGGGCAGGCCGGGCCGCTCATGGAAGTATCCAGGTGGCTACGTAGACGGCGTGTTCCGCAGGTGATATCGGAACAGCACGTCAAGCATACGGACTAACAGAGGACCGGGAGTAGTGGCAACAATCTATGTGGGGGACCGGCTCATCTCGGCCGGGCAGATACTGCCCGACGGTCGGGATGCGGTGCTCGTCTCACGTGGCCGCATCGAGGCCGTAGGGAAGGCTGCAGAGCTCATCGCCGCCGCCCCCGAGGCGTCGGTCTCGCGGTTCGCCGGCTACAGCATCACGCCCGGTCTGATCAACAGCCACGTGCACCTGGCCGGTGACTGCAGCACGTCGTCGTTCGCCACTCTGTGCTCCGGCGCGCCGGACGAGGTACGGGCGGTGATCCGAGGCAACGCCCGCGCATGCCTGCGGGCGGGCTGCACGACCGTGCGGGATCTCGGCGACGCCCGGGGCTACGTCGCCCGATTCCGGGACGCGACCGCAGATGTGGACGGCGTACGCCCGCGGATCCTGTCCGCAGGTTCTCCGCTCACGATTTCCGGCGGACACTGCTGGTATCTCGGCGGGATCGCCGATACAGCCACGGAAATCCGCGACGCCATTGATCGCGCAGCCGAGACCGCCGACCTCATCAAGATCATGGCGGGCGGAGGCTACGTGACATCGGAGGGGCCCACGCCCTTCGACGCGCAGTACTCCACGGAGCTCCTCCGAGTCGCTGTCGACCACGCGGCGCACTACGGCCTCACAGTCGCAGCCCACGCGCACGGAACAGAACCGATCGTCCGGTGCATCGAGGCCGGAGTTCACACGATCGAGCACTGTGGGTGGCGGTCCGGGCCCGGAAAGCGGGACCAGAACGACTGGGCGGTCCGGCAGATGGCCCAGCAGGGATCGGCCGCCGGCGACACGACCCCCGCCGTGTGGCGAGAGATTGCTAAACACGTCACGACGCCCGATTACCAGTACGGTGGCCAGCTGACCTGGATGGCCGAGAACGATGTGACGATCCTGGTCGGGACGGACTCCGGAGTTCCTGGCACAGCGTTCGATCAGCTGACGCTGAGCATGGAGCTCTACGAAGAACTCGGCTTCACGCGCAGCAGCATCATCGACATGGTCACCACCGGGGCAGCGCAGACCCTGGGGCTCGGCGACGAGACAGGAGACCTCAGGGCGGGGCTGGCCGCGGACCTGCTCATCGTCACCGGCAATCCGCTCGACGACCTCGGCGCGCTACATCGTCCGCACCGGGTCGTCGTCCAGGGCGCCGAGTACTCCCAGGACGAGCTCGACTGAGGTTGTGTGCGGGCCGGTCTCGTCCCTGCTGACCGCTCTGATTGGTCTTGGACCGGGGGATCACCAACACGGCCCGGCTCGTAAGGGTCATCTCGCCGCGGCCAGCGCCGCCCGGAGTTTCTCAACCCGGGCCAGGGTCGTGCGGAGGCGGTGGCGATGGTCCAGGGCCAGCGTCGACGGATGCGCTCGCAGCTCGGCTGCCAGTAGACCGGCCAGCGCAAACGTGGCCGGTGTGAGGACGTCGTCCTGGTAGTCGACAGCGAGTTCGTCCGCCCAGTCTCGGATGTCGTCGGCCGCTGTGTCAGCGTGGTTGTCGTCGGGCGTGGTCTGTTCAGCGCCTTCGGTCTCGCGCAACAACCATCGGGCGTGCCCGACAAGCGCGAGGAGCACCGGCCGGACCTCGCCGCGATGGTGATCGAGCCAGGACTGGCCAGCGTCGCGCTGGCGAGCACCGCGGCGGGCTTCTCGCCCGAGCTGCTCATCGGGCCGGTTGTTGGCCAGTAGGGCGTCGAGACGGTCCAGACGATCGCGGACTCCCTGCCGAGACCGGATCCCGAGCGGGGCTCCCAGCTCGGTGGCCGATAGCCCGAGCGTGATTCCTTGGCGGAGCAGGCGCCGTTCCCGGCGCCGCTCCTCCCACCAGCACCAGCTCGACAGCACCACGGCGTCGTGGTGGTCTGCGGCCTGGATCCATCGTGGGACGCCGGCAGTGCCTCGGTTGAGGACGAAGGTGACGACGTCACGTGGGTCGCTGCCCAGCTCTGACCTGCGCGGATCGTCGATGCGGTCGTGTCGTTCGACGATGCGTGTGATCGCAGCATCGCGCTCGGCATCGGTGATCCGGGGCGGGGTCGCCATGGCGTCAGCATTTCACTGACGCTGATTCGGACACTCCTGGGGCGGAGCTTCGGTCAGCCGCTCCGGCTCGAACAGCGCTGTTACGGATCGAGCGCGCGGCCCGGCTTGCGCGGTCGAGCCGCTCCGAGCCCTATCAGCGGCGGACCGGGTCGCGGCGGTCGCGGTCGGCCTCGGAACGCGGCCGCATGAGAGCTGTCGCCAACGTGGTGATCCCCCAGGCCACGGCGACAACCAGAACCGCCACCGCGACCATCGGAACCAGCGTCGCAGCATCCGCGCACGATGTCGGAACGGGCGCACCGGGGCCGCCTCCTGCCCCGCTGGCCGCGGCACAGTCCTGGCGCCCCGGCCCATCGGCCCTATGAGAGTCGTACGAGGCTCCTCGAGTCAGCGCTCCAGCTCGAACAACGCTGCCTGCGCGGCCGGTGCCGCTAGCGGGAGCTGTGCGGCTCGGTGAGCGCACTTTCGGCAGGTGGCCGGGTCGTCGGTGGCGATGAGGTCCCCGGAGGCGGCGAATCCCGACCAGCCCTGGTGGCAGGCGGGCACGGGCAGGATCAGCTCGCCGAGCCACGGCCGCCAAGCCACCTCGTGCACGATCCCGGACCGGCCAATACGCAGGCGGCGGCCGGTGAAGTGCTCGGCCTGCTCTTGGGCGAACCCTTCGGGGTTGACTCTGGCACGGGGAAACAGCTCCAGCGGTGCCGCCATCCCGAACCTCCTTGTAGGCCTCTCACCTGCAGGTCACCACCTTGGCACGGGACTCGGGGTGCCGTTAAGGAGCATGTCACCAGGGGCAAAGTAGCCGGGTGTGGATCAAGCGCTAGCTTGCGTTCCGGCTGTTCAGGCCGCTGGGCGGGAGGCGCGGGATGGCGCGAGTGCTGGAGCTCGACGAGCTGGTGGAGCACTTCACGCTGTTGCCCGACGAGTCGGCGTTGCTACGCAACAAGTTCGGTGCGACGCGGCTGGGATTCGCGTTGCTGTTGAAGTACTTCATCCGGGCGGGACGGTTCCCGTCCGGCCGGGGTTCCGCAGCTAACGTGTGATCTGGTGCATGATCACGGGCGTTGGTGCAGGTCAGCGGGGTGAGACCTGGTCCGGTCGTTCGAAAGCCCTAGTAACACGACTTAACCCGAGATAGGGCCGTTGAGCTGCTACGGACCGTGTAAGATCTGGTGGCGTGTTCGTGCGTACGTCGACCCGGCGGAACCGGGACGGGTCGAAGGTGTCCTACCTGCAGTGAGCTCGCGGTCTCGATCCGGCACCGGTGCGGCTGCGACGGGTGGAAGCTGACCACCTTCGCCGCACCCGCAGCCAGCCGCGGATCCACCGGGGCAGCCCGCAGATAGCGGCCGACCTCCGGCACCGCGAGATGCGCGACCTGCCGCCACGGACGACGACCGTCGAGCACCTCCATCAGCAGAGCCAGCGTGCGAAACGCCGTCCGCACGGCGTCGCTGCTCGGGATCAGGTCCCGAACCAGCGGGCCGACGGAAACGGTCGGCTCCGGGTCCTGCTCGGCAATGTGGCCGCAGGTCGGGCAGGGCTGGACGACCGGCGGCTCGGTGCCGACGCGTCCGAACTGCGGCCGGTCGTTGTCAGTGGCGTTGGGGTTCTCCTCGTGGTTGCGGGTCGGGGACGGCATGGCGACGGCTCCTCTGCTCCGGAAGGAACCGGCCCGAGAAGCTGGCAGTAGCCGGTGGGCCGGTAGCGGGGCGCGGTGCGAAGCGCCCGCCCCTGTCGCCCGACTCCGCCCGACTCCGCCCGGCGAGGCTCGCGGGCAAGAGCGGCCGCAGGCCGTCGGCGCAGCCGATGCGCAGCACCCTTTCCCGTGAGACCGGGCGGAGTAAGCGGCCCACCTGGAAGAACAGCCCGGCCGAAGGCCGGTCCGAGGCACGCCAGTGCCCGCCTCGCAGTTGTCCACAGGACGTCATTGACCCCGTTCGGAGCCTCGAATCTGCCCTAGCGTCGAACAGTGCCCGAGAACCTGATCGTCCATCTGCATGCAGCGGCCCCGGCAGCTCGAGCTCTCGTGGTGGCGGAGCTCGAACTCGCGGAGGCAGCGAGGCGAACCTCAGATTTCGCCCGAGCCATGGTGCCCAACGGTCACCCCAGCCGCCACGAACCTGGAACGCTTGTGCGCGACGCGCTCCAACTCATTGATCATGCGCGACAGGTACTCGCAGCAGCGAGCCGTCACGAACTGGCTCAAGGCATGGACGACGCAGCCATCGCCCGTCTCGTCGACTCCGACAGCCCTCGGCTCGCCGCCGATCTGATGAGTGCGGCGGGCCCCATCTTCGGCGTGCGTTCTGAGAACATCGCCGAGAGGCTCTTCGAGCTCGACACGTGGGTCTGCCGCCACATTGAGCCCGACGACCCGATCGCATCGGGGCAGCCGGTCACCGACGCGACGACCCGCCACCTGACGCTGGAGACAACCCCGGAGCGGCCCGCTGGTCCGGACGGCCCATTGCCGCCGCGGCATACCCGGAGGACGCTAACGATCATGGCAGTCGACGTCCGCCTCCTCGACGGACCCGCCGAGGGTGTGACCGCTCACTACGGGTACATGTCGATTCCCCTGCCGAGCCTGTACTGGTCGGACGGCCGAACTAGGGCGTGTCTCCGAAATAGGTGGGTCGGGGTGCGCGATGCTGTAGCGGTGTCGCGCACTGCGGTCCTGACCGACGTTCAGTGGGCCCGGCTGGCCCCGCTCCTGCCCTCGTCGGAGGGTCGTCGCGGGCGCCCGTTTCGAGACAACCGTCGAGTACTCGAGGGCATCATCTACCGATACCGGTGCGGCCTGGCCTGGCGGGATGTCCCGTCCGAGTTCGGGCCGTGGCAGACGTTGTGGAAGCGGCACCGCCGCTACTCCGGCGATGGCACCTGGGACCACGTTCTCGCGGCTCTGCTGACCGACGCCGACACCGCCGGGATCGTGGACTGGGCGGTCAGTGTGGACTCCACGATCCTCCGCGCCCACCAACACGCCGCGACCCTGGCCCGCGACACAGGGGGCAGGATCGAATTACACGAATCTGCTCGCCGAGCCCGGCGATCACGCCTTGGGTCGGTCTCGCGGCGGGCTGTCGACGAAGATCCACCAGCTCGTCGATGGTCACGGCCGGCCGCTGGTGGTCCTGCTCGGACCGGGCCAAGGCGGGGACTCGCCGATGTTCCCGCACCTGATGGCGCATCTGAGCATCGCGCGAGCGGGCCCGGGACGTCCCCGAACACGGCCGGAACGACTGCGCGCTGACAAGGCCTACTCCTCGCGCGCGATCCGCCGCCATCTACGCGAGCGGCGGATCGTCGCCGTCATTCCCGAGCCCGCCGACCAGCAAGGACACCGCAAACGGCGAGGGGCACGCGGCGGCCGCCCGCCCGCGTTCGACCGCGCCGATTACCGCAATCGCAACGTCGTCGAACGCGGGTTCTGCCACGTCAAGCAGTGGCGCGGGCTGGCCACCCGTTACGACAAGCTCGCGCTGACCTTCCGCGGCGGCGCCGTCCTGAAGGCGATCGTCACCTGGCTCCGCGCTTTAGGAGACACGCCCTAGCCGACAGGCCGTCTACCACCGGGTCGAGGACTACCCGGACCCCGACGGCGCCTGGCTCTACCGGGCCGCGGTGCCGCCACCCTGACCGGTGCCGGTCGAGGTATCGGGGACTCAGGTCCGCCATCATCCCTTGTCCACCCACAACGGCACGTACTCGGCGGCCTCCCGGTCGAGGGCCGCTCATGGCGTTCGCCGGCAACTTGGCCGCGCACGACGCCCGGCACCTGGGTCGCGACCTTCGTCCGCGATCGGGCGATCAGCCCTGCCTTTCGCGCCCGTCGTCGCTTTGCTGCGATGCGTACCGTCTCGCAGCGTCCGGACTCGGAAGGGGAGTGCCCATGACCAATGTCGACGAACGGGCCCACGAGGCAGAACGCGCCGAGCAGTATCGCGCCCTCGTCGAGTACGGCTTGACGGCCGGAATCGGGGTGGGCCATTCGCTCGGGATCACCCTCGAGGCGATCGGGGCAGGCCGCGCGGTCTGGACGATGCAGCCGTCGACCCGCGCCGCCGATGCCCACTACTCCGTCGCGGGCGGCGTCCTGGCGACCCTGATGGAGGCGGCGATGGCCAGCGCGGTCCATGCGGCGCTCCCGCCCCGAACGACGTACACGGCGGCCGGACTCTCGATCGCCCTGGTCGGCAAGCTCCGGGTCGACGATCCCGAGGTGTGCTGCGAGGCCCACGTGGTGCACTGCGGCAGCAGAACGGCGACCGCCGACGCCCGGGTCATGACCGCGGACGGCAGGCTGGTGGCTCACGGAGGAGCCTCGTTCCTGGTGTTTCCGGTGCCTCAGGGTTGAGTTCACTGAGGGAGGTGCGAGAGAGGTCACAGGGTCGATCGGCCGCCACCCCGGGTCGAGTTCCGTCAACGTTCACACACCGTTGCACCTCCTCGCTTACGGTCGGATCCTCTAGGCGAGGAGACCCCTTCCATGGAACTGCGACATTTGCACTCCTTCCTCACATTGGCCGAGGAGCTTCATTTCGGCCGTGCCGCCCAACGTCTGCACATGGCCCAACCGTCACTGAGTCAGCAGATTCAGAGGCTCGAACAGAGCCTCGGCACCCAGCTCGTCGCCCGATCGTCGCACGAGGTGCACCTGACTCCCGCGGGCGAAGCCTTCGTGGTCGAGGCCCAGGCCGTGCTCAGCCGAGTGGACCGGGCCAAGGAGACCACCCGCCATGCGGCGGAGGGCCGCGCGGGCACGGTGCGAGTCGGATGCAATCTCCCTGCGGCGCAAGGTGTCCTGCCACGCGTGCTCGCCCGGTTGCGTAGCGAGCTGCCGGATGTGGTGGTGGCCCCCCGGGAGATGTGGACCGGGCCTCAGCTGCGCGCCCTGCAGGCGGGGGACATCGACGTCGCGATGGTGTACGGACCCCCGCCCGACGGGGACTGGGGACACCAGCGCCTGCTGCGCACCCCGCTGGTCGCCCTCGTCGGTGACCGCCACCCGTGGGCGTCGCTCGGCCAGGTGAGCTTCGCCGAGCTGCAGGGCCAACAGTGTCTGCTCTTCCGCCGCGAACGCAGCCCCGCGATGTACGACCTGATCACCCACACCGCCGGCGCCGCGGGCTTCACGCTCGACGTCGTCGACCAGGTCGAGGACCCGGTCGCGACGTCGATCGTGGTGTCGATGCGGAACGTGGTCGGGTTCTGCTCTGCGTCCCGGGCGGCGGCCGTCTGCGCCTCGGCCGTCGGCATCCGGCCCGTCACCGTGGCGCTCGTCGATCCGGTACCGGCGCTTGAGCTGTACGCCGTGTGGCGGTACGACGTGGACAACCCGCTGGTCGAGGAGTTCGTCCGCTGCCTGAAGGCGAGCGCTCCGTTCGGCCAGCCGGGGCGCAGGCCCGCCGCCGCCGTACGCGCTGTCGGAGCCTGAGCTCACCGATTCCACTGTCGAAACTATCGGCCGAGAGCCCATGGCTCTGGCGCGCCGTCGGCCCGAACGGGGTGGGTGACGATCACTGGCGATCGCACCACACTTCCGCCCCGGAGACGCGCTCGCCGACGCCGCGCTCGAGGCCGTGCTCGGGGTCGCCGATCGGCCTTTCGCGCTGTTCGGCCACAGCATGGGCGCCTCGGTGGCCTTCGAGGTCACCCACCGGCTCCGCCGCGAGGGGCGGGCTCCGACAGCGCTGTTCGTCAGCGGTCGCACCGCGCCGTCGTGCATGCGGACCGACCGCGTGCACCTGCGTGGGGACGACGCCCTCCTCGCCGAGATCGCCGAGCTGGGCGGGACCGACCGGGCGTTGCTCGAGTCCGCCGAGATCCGCCGGATGGTGCTGCCCGCCCTGCGCGCCGACTACCGCGCCGCGGAGTCCTACCGCTGGTCGGGCGGTGAGCCGCCGCTGACCATCCCGCTGCACGTGCACGTCGGGGACCGTGACCCCAAGGTCCGGGTCGACGAGGCACGGGCCTGGCGGGCACAGACGGACGGCCGGTTCACCCTGACGACCTATCCGGGCGGGCACTTCTACCTCGCCGGGCAGGTCGGCGCGCTCGGCGCCGCCGTCGCCGCGGAGCTCGCGGCCGCGTGAGCGGCGGCATGGGTGGCGGCATGAGTGGCGATGTCGATGGGCCGATCGGAAGAGGCTCGTCGTTCCTGGTCACCGGTGCCCGGTGATCGAAGGATGACGCCGGGCGGACTCCCGCCTCCCCGAACAGAGGATGGACCATGAACCGGATCGCACGGAGTGCCGGAGCGCTCCTCGCCGCACTCGGGCTGGCGACCGTCGCCGCCTGCGGTGGCAGTTCCACCGACGCAGGCACGGCCTCGCCCACCACGCCGGTGGAGCTGACGTTCCTGGGCTACAGCGTCGGCACCCCCGACCTCGGCGGGCAGGCCATGCAGGCGCTGATCGACGAGTTCCAGGCCCAGAACCCCGGCATCACCGTGAAGACGCAGCCGGTGGCGGTCGCGGACGTCCTCACCAAGCTCAAGGCGGACACCGCGGCGGGCAGCCCGCCGGACGTCGCGCAGATCGGCTGGAGCAAGATGGCCGAGGCCTACGCCGACCTGCCGATCGCTCCGGTGCAGGAGCTCGCGGGCGCGGAGTGGGCCGACCACGTCGGCGGCCCCACCCCGATCGCGCCGAACCTTCTCGAGGCCGTGGCGAACGAGGGCGTGGTCAAGGCCATGCCGTTCACCATGTCCGTCCCCACCCTCTACTACAACGCGGACCTGTTCCGCGCCGCGGGCCTGAACCCGGACACCCCGCCCACCTCGATGGCTGAGATCGGCGCCGCGGCCCAGGCCATCGCGCGCAGCGGTGCCGCGGGCACCTACATCGCGGCGGCGGACGTCGGCAAGTCCGACTACCTGACCCAGTCGCTGATCAACACCGCAGGCGGCTCCCTGGTGAGCCCGGACGGCCAGGTGACCGTCGACGGGCCCGAGGCCGTGAACGCGCTGACCCAGGTCCAGGCCCTTACGACGTCGGGGGCCCAGCCCGCCATCTCCACCGCCGACGCCATCACGCTGTTCGGCTCCGGACGGCTCGGCATGCTGCTGGCCAGCACCGGCGCGCTGGCCTCATTCGAGAAGGCCTCCACCGGCAAGTTCGAGCTGCGCACCGCCGCGTTCCCGACGATCGACGGCAAGACCGCCAAGCCCACGTACTCCGGCGCCGGTCTCGCCGTGCTGGGCGACGACAAGGCCCGGCAGCAGGCGGCCTGGAAGTTCGTGAAGTTCATGACGACCCCCCATGCCTACACCACTTACGCCAAGAAGATCGGCTACCTGCCGCTGCGTCCGGCGCTGGCGAACGACCCCGCCTACCTGAAGGACTACTTCGCGCAGAACCCGCGGCTGCTCCCCGCCCTGTCCCAGCTCGACACCGTCGCGCCCTACCAGGTCTTCCCCGGTGGCCAGGCCAACCGCGCCGTCGTCGTCCTGCAGGACGAGGCGGTGGAGCCGATCGTGCTCCGCGGCGCCGACCCCACCACCACGCTGAAGGCGGCGGCCGACAAGATCCGCTCCCTGTCGACGCGGTGACGTCCACCCTCGACAGGGCGGCCCCGCGGGCCCGGGCAGCGCAACCCGGCCCGCGGGGCCGCCCGTGGCTCTATCTGGTCCCGCTCGTCCTGGCGCTCGGGGTGTGGGTCTACGGCCCGCTGCTCTGGACGGGCGTGCTGTCCCTCCTCGACTGGAACCTGATCTCGCCGAACCCCGAGTTCGTCGGCGTCGACAACTTCGTCGCGGTGTTCGGCAGGCCGGAGACGACGAACGCGCTGGTCCGCACCGGGTACTACGTGCTGGGGATGCTGCCGTTCGCCACGGTGATCCCGATGACGCTGGCGATCCTGCTGTGGCGCAGGCCCGGCCGGGCCGCCGACGGCTACCGGGCCCTGCTGTTCTCCCCGGTGGTGCTGGCCCCGGTCGCCACGGCGATCTCGTGGCAGTTCCTGCTCAGCCCCCAGCAGGGCCTGGTCAACACGGTGCTGAGCGGTGTCGGCCTGCCCGCGCCGAACTGGCTCGGCGACCCGCGCACCGCACTGCCGGTGATCGTGCTGGTCACGGCGGGCAAGATCGTGGCGCTGAACATGCTGCTGTTCTCGGCCGCGCTCGCGGGGGTCGACCGCCGGGCCATCGACGCCGCCCGCATCGACGGTGCCACCGAGTGGGAGACCACGCGGTTCATCGTGCTCCCCCAGCTGCTGCGCACGATAGCGCTGCTGTCCGCGCTCTGTGTGATCGTGGCCGGTCAGTGGGTCTTCACCAACGTCGCGGCGCTCACCCGCGGCGGCCCCGACGGCGCCACCGACAACATCTACTACCGGCTCTACACCGAGGGCTTCGACTTCTTCGACGCCGGGTCCGCGTCCGCCCTCGCGGTCGCGATCACGCTCGCCCTGGCCCTGCTCTTCGGCGCCGCGGCCCTGTGGAACCGGAGGCGCTCCCGTGCGTGAGCTGCGTTGGCACACCACATTGCTCGTCACCGGGCTGGCCGTGTCCTTCCCGCTGGTCTGGGCCCTGCTGACCTCGTTCCGGCCGCAGAACGCGATCTTCGAGATCGGGCCGTCCCCGGTGTCGGTGGCGAACTACGTCGACGCGGTGACCCTCTTCCCGATCGGGCGGCTGCTGCTCAACTCGTTCGTGACGGCCCTGGGTGTGACCGCGTTGCAGCTGCTGGTCGCGGTGCTCGCCGCCTACGCCATGCTCAGCCTGGGCGCTCGCAGCCTGCGCTGGGTGCTGGGCGCGGTCACCGTCTCGCTGGTGGTGCCCCTGCAGGCCATGGTCATCCCCCAGTTCCTGATCGCGACGGGTCTGGGGTGGCGCGATTCCTACGTCGGGCTGATCGTGCCCCAGCTTGCCTCGTGCGGGCTGGCGGTGCTCCTCATGTGGGAGCACACCCGGTCGATCCCGAAGAACCTGCTCGGAGCCGCGGCGATCGACGGCGCGCGGCCCGCCGAGACGCTCTGGCACCTCGTGCTCCCCCAGCTCCGCCCCGGCCTCGGTGCCGTCGGCATCCTCGTGTTCGTCACGACCTGGAACGAGTACCTCTGGCCCGCGCTGATCGCCCCCAGCCCCACGAACACGACGATCCAGCAGGGGCTCGCGCTGTTCAACAACCAGGAAGGCGGCAACCCCGGCCCGCTGCTGGCCGCCTCCGTCCTGGCGTGTGCCCCCGTGCTGGCGGTGTACGCGATCTTCTCGCGGCGGATCACCGCTGCGTTCCTCCAAGCCGGAAGGCGTTGACGTGACCCTGGAGAAGGAGCTGACGGACCTGCCCACGGCGGGGGCCGCGGGCATCGAGCTGCGGGGGATCCGGCACCGCTACGGGACGATCCCCTCGACCGGCGCGCTCGCCCTCGACGTCGAGCACCTGGCCGTCCCCGACGGCTCGCTGTCGGTGATCGTCGGACCGTCCGGCTGTGGGAAGTCGACGATGCTCTCGATCGTCGCCGGGCTGCTGGCCCCCACCGAGGGGCGCGTGCACGTCGGCGGCGTCGACGTCACCGACGCCGCTCCGGGGGCCCGCGGGCTGTCAATGGTCTTTCAGGACTACGCGCTCTACCCCCACCTGACGGTCGCGGCGAACATCGGGTTCGGCATGCGGCTGGAGGCGCGGCACTCGCGCGGCGCGGGACCCGGCCGGGCCGAGATCGACCGCCGCGTCGGCGACGTCGCCGGGCAGCTCGGCCTGTCGGAGTTCCTCGGCCGCAAGCCCGCCCAGCTGTCCGGTGGGCAACGCCAGCGGGTCGCGCTGGCCAGGGCGATCGTGCGCAGGCGCCGGGTCCTGCTGCTCGACGAACCGCTCTCCAGCCTCGACGCCCAGCTCCGTGCCCAGGCGCGCGCGGAGCTCGCCCGACTGCACCGCGAGCTCGGCGCGACCGTCGTGATGGTCACCCACGACCAGTCCGAGGCGCTCTCGATCGCCACGCACCTGATCGTCATGCGAGGCGGGAGGGTCGTGCAGGCCGCCGCCCCCGACGAGGTCTACCGCCGCCCGGCCGACGAGTTCGTCGCGACCTTCGTCGGTAGTCCGGCGATGAACGTGCTCGAGCACGAGGGGACGCGGTGGGGATGGCGTCCGGCGGACGGCGTGGTCCACAGCGGCGGCTCGGGGACGTCGACCGGGGGTCTAGTCCTGGACGGGACCGTCGACATCGTCGAGTTCGCCGGGCACGAGCGCCTCGTCCACTGCCGCGGAGCACGCAACGGCCGGTGGTCGTTCACCGAGCCCATCGCCACGCCGCGCGCGGTGGGCGACCACGTGCACGTCCTCGTGCAGGCCGGGGACCTGCACCGGTTCGACCCCGACACGGGTGTCCGCCTCGACGCATGAGGACGGGGGACGGTGGTGGCCCGAGACCCCACCGTCCCCCGTTCGGTCGGTACTGCCGGTCAGACCGGGAACACACGCCCCGGAGCCGCCAGGTGCACCGGCCCGGTGAAGGACTCGGACGCCTCGGCGCCGCGGGCCTTGAGCCAGTCGGGGTCCGCGGTGACGAAGTGCGTGAGGACGAGCTCCCCCACGCCTGCGTCCCTAGCGACCCGACCCGCGCGGGTGGCACTCATGTGACCGTCGGAGACGTCATCCGGCAGCTCCAGGGTCGACTCGCAGAGCAGCAGGTCGGTCCCGCGGGCGAGCTCGGTGAGCCGCTCCACGTCGCAGGTGTCCCCGCTGTAGACCATGCTCGAGCCGTCGGGGCCGGTCACGCGCATCCCGCAGTTGGACATGGTGTGCTGCAAGGGACGCAGCTGCACCCGGCAGTCGCCGATCACGAGGTCGTCGCCCGGTTCGTACTCCCGGATCTCCAGCGCGCCGTGGAACGCCAGGTCGAGCTCAGGCCGGGTGGGGATCGGGAAGACGCCGGCGAGCCTGCCGAGCGCCTCCCGACCACCGACGGGCACGTAGAGCGGAATGGGTCGGTCGGGCGGCGTGCTGGTCACGGGCAGGGTCGGAAACGACTCGGCATCGAGGTGCCGCGTCATCAGCACCGCCTTGCCGAGCGGGAGCACGTCGTAGCAGTGGTCGGTGTGCAGATGGCTGATCACGATCCCGTCAAGCGCGGCGGGCGTGGTCGACGCGGTGAGCGCGGTCACCGCACCCGGCCCGCAGTCGAGCAGGATCTGGGTCGAGTCGGTCGAGACGAGGTAGGCCGAGCTGGCCTGCCCGTCGGCGGGCATGGCCGCCCGGCATCCGAGCACAGTCACGTTCACGGGTGGAATCCTCCCTGGCGACACCGCGATGTCATGCGGACTTTCCCGATCCAATGGTCGCGATCACGTCGAGCAATCGCCGAGCCGTCAGCGGGTACTCGGTGTGGTAGGCGTCAGTCGGTGGAGCGACCGGGCAGCCCGCGGACGAGCGGCGCGTCTCGGTCGATCGGGCCGGTCTTCGCCGCGCCACCGGGCGAGCCGACCCCGGCGAAGAACTCGGCGTTCGCGGTGCCGTAGGCCGCGAACGAGTGCGGGAGGTCCTCCTCGTAGTAGATCGCCTCGACCGGACAGACGGGCTCGCAGGCGCCGCAGTCCACGCACTCGTCGGGATGGATGTAGCGCATCCGGCCCCCTTCGTAGATGCAGTCGACCGGGCACTCCTCGATGCAGGACTTGTCGGTGACGTCGATGCAGGGCTCGGCGATCACATAGCTGCCACCGAGGGCCGTGACGTCGGTGTCGTGGACCTGCGATCGATCGTGCCGTTCGACGACCAGACCGTCTGCGCCGAGGTGCGTCAGACTGGGCGCGCGGTCGTCGTCGCCGAGGCACCGGGATTCGCCTCAGTCGCCTCGGAGATCGTCGCCCGGGTCACCGAGCGTTGCTTCCACCAGCTCGAGGCTCCGATCCGACGGGTCACCGGATTCGACATCCCCTACCCGCCGCCGAAGCTGGAGCAGCGTTTCCAGCCCGATCCCGACCGGATCCTGGACGCCGTGGACTCCTTGCAGTGGAACCGCCCCGAGGGATCGACCGCGGCATGAGCACCAATGTCTTCGCCCTGCCCGATCTGGGTGAGGGGCTCACCGAAGCGGAGCTGGTCCGATGGCTGGTCAGCGCAGGCGACAACGTCGCCGTCGACACGCCGCTGGCTGAGGTCGAGACAGCGAAGGCGACCGTCGAGGTGCCCTCGCCATACGGCGGCGTCGTCAGCGAGCTACACAGCCGCGAGGGCGACACGATCGCAGTCGGCGCGCCGATGGTCTCCTTCACCGACGACGCCGACCTGCCGGGAACCGAGACGGACACCCCAGGCTCTCAGGCATCCGGGCACTCAGGTCCCGTTTTGATCGGCTATGGCGTCCAGGGAACGGCGCCCTCGCGACGCCGCCGTCGACCGGCCGCCGGTTCCGAAAGCCTGCCAGGCTCCGCGATATCGCCGCCGGAGGACGAGCTTGCGCCTCCGTCTGCCCGGCCGGCAGTGCAGTCTCCCGCCGTGCGGAACCTGGCCCACAGCTCGGGACTTGACCTCACCACCGTCCCTGGTACCGGCCCGGACGGGCTGATCACCCGACAGGACGTAGAGCAGGCAGCACAGCTGCCGGCGGGACGCCTTACCGGAACCGACCCGACGGACAACTGGTCCGACCCAGCCTGGCACGAAGCCCAGGCAGTCCGGCTCGGCTCGGGCAGTCCCAGCCACCAGAGCGACGTCACAGCGCACCTTGCCCGAGCTCAGCTGCATGCGACCCTCGCAGTGGCGCTCCGACTCCGGCGAGTCGAGAAGACCGTCGGGCAGTAGGACGCGGCCGACCGGCCAAAGCTCAACTCGCGGACCGCTTCGAGCGGCAAGCGAAGACGGTTCGATGGATCCAGTAAACGATCGTTTCCGGCACCCATGTAGCCGCGGCTGAAGGCCCAGCTACGATGAGTCTCTGATCCCGGTACCGGAATCATCATCCCGGAACCGCTCCGCACGGGGTTAAGGAGACTCTCGCCGTGACGAGGTACGGGTACGCGCGGGTCTCCACCCGCGAGCAGAGCACCGACCATCAGATCGACGCGCTCGCCGCGGCCGGGGTCGCGCCGGAGAACGTGTTCATCGAGAAGGTCTCCGGCAAGCTCGCCTCCCGCCCCAAGCTCGACACAATGCTCGACCGGCTGGTACCCGGCGACCAGGTGGTGGTCACCCGGCTCAAGCGGATCGGGCGCTCCCAGCAGCACCTGCTCGACCTCGTCCGCGGTTTCGGAGACAAGGAGGTCGACTTCGTGGTGCTCGAGCAGGGCATCGACACCGCCACCCCGGGCGGGCGGCTGGTGTTCCACTTCCTGGCCGCGCTGGCCGAGTACGACCGGGAGATGATCGTCGAAGGCACGATGGACGGGCTGGCCGCCGCCCGGGCCCGCGGCCGCGTCGGCGGGCGGCCCGCGGCGCTGTCGCAGCGCCAGCTCGACACCGCCCAGCAGATGTACGACTCCGGCCGGCACACCGTCGACCAGATCGCCGACACCTTCCGGGTCGGGCGCAGCACCCTCTACCGGGCCCTGCACGCTTACGGAGACGGCGGCGACTGTGCGCTGATCATCTACCGCAACGGCCGCTCGAAGATCGACCACACCAATCGGCGCTACGGCGAAACCGGCGCCGGCGAGAAAGCCCAGCTCGAGGCCGACCGCAAGTGGTTTCCCATCGCGCCCGCCCGCCGGGCGCGGCTCAAGGCGATGGTCTACGTCGTCGACGGTGTCGTGGCCCGCGTCCGCGCCGTCACCGGCGACCTCTCAGCGTGGGACGACGACGACCGCGGATACGCCGACGTGCCCGTCGGCCCGCCCCTGACCGACCTGCAGATCGCCCGCCAACTCCCGACCCTAGGCATCAGCCTCGGCGACCAGCGCCCGCACGTGCGCGGCAAGCTCCGCGAGTACGTGTCGCTGTAGCCGCCTGCGCCAGCCCGCTGCACTTCCGCGCCCGCGACAAGCAGATGCGACGCCTCTCCCCGAGCTACTTCGCCCCTGGCGACATGCTCCTTAACGGCACCCCGTAGCGGGCGAGGGCGAGCGTGGGGTCGCCGTCGGCGTCGGCGAGGTAGACGGCGAACCGGGGTCTTGACAGCCAGTCCTCGATCCAGCGGTCAGGTTCGCTCATCATCGCCTCTCGCTGCTGCAATCCTGGTGTCGGGTTGTGCCGAGTCGTGTAGCATGGTCTGTGAAGAGCCCCGGAAGCCTCTGACCCCTCGGCGGTCACGCGACCGGGGCTTTGTATTGACGAGGCTCGTCCCCGGTATCCGGGGACGAGCCTTCGTCGTATCGCGTCATGGGACGTTACCGGTGGTCGGGACGGCGAGACCGTCAGCCGTCAGGCCCAGGTCCAACCGCCGATAGTGCGGTGGAGTCCGGTGTGCCCGGCGAGCCCGGCGGTGCAGTCGGAGCCGTAGACCGGTGTCGTAGCTGGGCAGGGCGGGAGGTTCCTGGTCAGCTGCGCCAGCCGTTCGGCGAGGCGGTCCCGGTCGGCGGTGCGTTCGGTGAGCTGCCCGGCCCGCTGTGTGGAGGTCGCCTCGGTGAGGGCCAGGTCGTCATGGAGCTGGTCGTGCTCGGCGAGTAGCCCGCGGACGTCCGCCCGGCGTGGCGTCCGGCCCTCGCTCAAGGTGTAGCGCACTCTGGCGGCGGCGGTGTCCTCGTTGCCGCCGTCGTTGTTCTTGCCACGGTCGTCGCCCTCAGCTGGCGTGCGGGTGGGAGTGTCGCTCGAAGACATTGGCGCGCTCTCCTTTCGTGGAGCCGTTCAGGCGGGTGTCGACGGCGTCGTTGCTGGCCTGGAAACGGGTCAGGGCTGCGGGAAGTTGGTCTCGTGAGACCTCGTCGGCTGCGGTGAGCAGCGTCAGCAGCACCGCGCCGGCGTTTGTCTCCTCGGCGAGTGCGGTGGCGAGGTCGGCGCGTCCGGTTGTCCGCACGGCTTGAGCGATCTGCCCGAGTCGTTGTGTGTAAGCGGCTCTTCGATCTTAGGCGGGCACCGTCGGTTTCCTCGCTGACAATCGGCGGGTGTGCCGGGTGCAGTGCAACCGTACTCGGCGCCGGTAATTGTCCCGGTTCCGGAAGCCGCAGGCGGCGCGTTTGACCTGCTTGATCAACCGGTTCGTGCCCTCGGTGCGGGCGTTGGTGAGGCCGGTCGTGAGGAACACCTCGATGGCCGGCCACCAGGTCTCGATCGTCTCGGCCAGCGTGGTCAGCTCGGCGATGTCGGCGTCGGCGCACCACCGGTAGAACCGCCAGAGGCGGTCGCGGATGTCGTGGCGGTGCCCGCCGCGAGCGGCGACTGCGCACAGCGCGCGCAGTTCCTCCTTCGCGATCCACGCCGAGAGGATCTGTCCCGACGGGTCGTGATCGACGCAGCCGTTCCACATCCGTGCCAACGCCGCTTGCGAGAGCCGCTCACGGCCGCGCAGCAGCAACCTGCGGTTGGCCCACGCCGGGTCGATCTTGCGCCCGCGTCGACCCAGCAGGTCCCGGGTGACGCGCTGGCGCACCGCGGTGACGGCCTTGTTCGCGAGCATGATCAGGTGGAAGTGGTCCACCGCGATCGCGGCGTCGGGCAGCGCCTGGCGGACGGCGGCGGCGTAGCCGGCGTGTGGGTCGATCACCACCACCTCCACGGCGGCCCGGAACTCCGGCGTGCGGGCGGCGAGCCAGGCCTGGACTGCGGCGCTGGTCCGGCCGTCGACCTGCCCCAACAGGGACTGATCGCCGGTGATGTCGACGAAGCCGGTCTCCCACGGATCGGTGCGCCGCCACCGGACCCGGCCGTCGTCATGGTGGCCCTCGGGCAGCCATCGTGGGCGCCCGAACCGGGTCTCGTCCATCCCCAGCACCGTCGTGGGCTCCGGCTCGACGAGTTCGATCGCGCCCAGGGCGACCACCGCGCGCTGCACCGTCGGCCACGACACCCCGTGCGCCGCGGCGACCTCGGACTGATCCCGGCCGTCCTCGACCGCCACCGCGAGCGCCGTGCGCAGCCGGGTCGTCGTGCGCATCCCGGCCGGCACCTGGGCGACCTGCTCGGTGAACGACCCCCGCGGACACCCGACGGTGCGGCAGCGCCAGCGCCGCTTGCGCCACTGCACCACCGCGAACTCGCCCCCGCACGGCAGGTCCCGCGGCCGGGTCAGGACCCAGTCCTTGCCCGACGTCGACACCGTCGCGCACGACGGGCACCGGGCCGCGTCCGGGTCGTCGGTGACCAGCTGCACGATCTTGACCCCGAGCACGGTGCGCACGACACGCTCCACCGCCAGACCCTCGAGTCCCAACAAGCACGACGCATCATCGCTACGGTCAACCACGGCCCGCGGCTCTCCCTTCGCTGCTCCAAGACACAGCGAGGATCAAGGAGCTGCGGGCCGCCTTCGTTCAGGCGCGCCGCACGGGTCCAACCTCAGGTGGGACTGTCAAGTTTCCGGTGTAACTGAGGTTGGTCGGGTTACGTGCGTCCGGCGGACAGGCGTCCGTCGAAGGCGATGTCGAAGGCGTTCAGGGCGGGCTTCCAGCGGATCGACCACCGGTGCTGCCCGGTGCCGGTGGGGTCGAGACTCATGATCGCCATGTAGACGCACTTGAGCGCGGCGGCCTCGTTCGGGAAGTGCCCGCGGGCCTTGACCGCCCGCCGGATCCGGGCGTTCACGCTCTCGATCGCGTTCGTCGTGCAGATGATCTTGCGGATCTCGACGTCGAACCCCAGGAACGGCACGAACTCGGCCCAGGCGTTCTCCCAGAGCCGCACGATCGCCGGATACCGCTCACCCCAGGCCTCGCAGAACTCCAGGAACCGCTCGGTCGCCGCAGCCTCGGTGGGTGCGGTGTAGACCGGTCGCAGGGCCTTGGCGATCGCGTCGTAGTGCTGGCGGCCGGCGTAGCGGAAGCTGTTGCGCAGCAGGTGCACCACGCAGGTCTGGGTGATAGTGGCGGGCCAGACCGCGCCGATCGCATCCGGCAGCCCCGCCAGGCCGTCACAGACAACCATGAGCACGTCACCGACGCCGCGGTTACGGATCTCGGTGAGTACGTGCAGCCAGTACTTCGCGCCCTCGCCGCCGCTGCTGGAGCAATCGTCAAGACCTGTGGATGAAGATCTTTAAGCGGCTTCTGGTTGGTGGTGGTCGTCGGGTCGCTCAACGAGCTTGCCGTTGACGAACGCGGCGCCGGCCCGGACGAGCGCGACCAGGTGCGGGCCGTTGACGCAGCGCCAGCGGTCCTGAGCGGCCTCGATGAGCTTGAACGCCATCGCCAGCCCGGCCGCTCGGGAGCCCGGCCCTCGGGTGATCTTCGTTCGGTGTCGGACCGTGGCGAAGGTCGACTCGATCGGATTGGTCGTGCGCAGGTGAATCCAGTGCTCGGCGGGGAAGTCGTAGACCGCGAGCAGCTCCTCGACGTCGTTGGTGATCTTCGCGACGGCCTTGGGGAACTTCGCCCCGTAGGCGGCGTCGAACGCGGCGACGGCGTCGAGGGCGTGGCGGCGGTCTTCGGCGTTCCAGATCTCGGCCAGCGCCTTCTTCGCGCCGGGATGGGCGGACTTCGGGAGCGCGCCGAGCACGTTGGCGATCTTGTGGAACCAGCAGCGCTGTTCCCGGGTGGTGGGGAACACCTCGCGCAGCGCGCCCCAGAACCCGAGCGCGCCGTCACCGACCGCGAGGACCGGGGCCCGCATGCCGCGACGGGCGCAGTCGCGGAGCAGGTCCGCCCAGGACTCGGTCGATTCCCGGTAGCCGTCGGCGAGGGCGACGAGTTCCTTGCGGCCGTCGGCGCGGACGCCGATGAGCACGAGCAGGCACAGCTTGTGCTCCTCCAACCTGATGTTGACGTGGATGCCGTCGGCCCACAGGTAGACGTAGTCCACGCTCGACAGGTCGCGGGCGGCGAAGGTGCGTTGCTCGGCCTTCCAGGTCTCGGTCAGCTTGGTGATCACCGGTCCGGACAGCCCGGCGGTCGAGCCGAGGAACTGACCGAGCGCGGGCACGAAGTCCCCGGAGGACAGGCCGTGCAGGTAGAGCAACGGCAGGACTTCGGTGATCTTCGGGGTCTTGCGGCACCAGGGCGGCAGGACCGCCGAGGAGAACCGCGCCCGTTCCCCGGTGTCGGGGTCGGTGCGGCGGTCGTTGACCCGCGGCACGACCACTTCGACCGCGCCGGCGCTGGTGAGGACCTCGCGGGGCTGGTGGGCGCCGTTGCGCACCACCAGCCGTCGGCCGCGCTCATCGCGCTGGTCGGTGAAGCGGGCGATGTAGTCATCGACCTCGGCCTGCAGGGCTTCAGCGAGCATCCGGCGAGCGCCCTCGCGGACGAGTTCGTCGATCAACGAGCCGCCGTCCCGGCTGGGTTCATCAGCGTCGGCAGCTCCAGGAACTACGGTGAGCACGGGTCGTACCCTTCCGACCGGCGTTGGCCCGCCGGTCTTGCTTGAGAGCCTCAAGATCACCGGGAGGGTACGACCCCTCCGGTCATCCACAGGTTTCAAGCATTGCTCCCGCTGCTGGGGTCCCCGGCCCAGAGCCCGAGGATCTCCCGGCGGCCCTCACAGGTCACCGCGAGCGCGACATAGATGGGCCGGTTCGCGACCTTCCCGTCGCGGATCTTGACGTGGATCGCGTCGATGAAGATCACCGGGTAGACCGGGTCGAGTGGCCGGTTCTGCCACTCGACCATCGCCTCGATGACCTTGTCGGTGATCGTCGAGATCGTCTGCCGGGACACCTGGGCGCCGTAGACCTCGGCCAGGTGAGCCTGGACCTCCCCGGTGGTCAGGCCCTTCGCCGACAGCGACAGCACGAGCTCGTCGACCCCGGACATGCGGCGCTGCCGCTTGGCGACGATCTTCGGGGTGAACGAGCCGTCCCGGTCCCGGGGCACATCGAGCTCGACCGGCCCGGCCTCGGTCAGCACGGTCTTCGACCGGTGACCGTTGCGAGAGTTCCCGCCGTCACGGCCGGCCGGGTCGTGGGACTCGTAGCCGAGGTGATCGGTGATCTCACCTTCCAGAGCGGATTCCAGGACCCGCTTGGTCAGCTGCGCGAGCAGACCATTCTCCCCGGTCAGCTCCAGCCCGTTCGCCCGTGCCCGGCCGGCGAGCTGGGCGATCAGCTGCTCATCGACAGGGTCCAGCCCGGCTGGGCCTGCACCCTCGGCCGGGCCGTCGGTTACCGCGTCGAGGTCAACCACCGGCTCGTCTGCCAGGTCTGTCATCGGGTCCACACTCCTTGATCGGAGTTACACCGATGTTCTTACAGTCCCCCTCAGGTTGCCCGGTCAAGATCGAAGAGCCGTGTAAGCGGCTGCCTGGGCGGGGTTCTCGGCAGCGAGGGCGCTTCGGTAAGCCGCTTGCTCGGCGCGGTGTGCGCTGACCAGTGCGGTGAGCCGCTCGTCGGCCTCGACGGCGTCCACGATGGTCACCCCTGGTCCTCGGTGGGCCGGTATCCGGCGTGCAGTGCACGTTCGGCGTGCTTGCGCGCTGTGCCCTGCCGACAGATCTGGTCCCACACCTGGCCGAGGGTGGGGCTCTGCGGGAGCGGTTCGAACGCGATCGGGTCGAGTATCTGCGCCAACATCTCGACGTGCGCAGTCGCAGGTGTGTTCTCGCGCGGTATCAGCTGAGTTGTGGGCAGGTCGCTCTGTGCGGATCGATTCATCATTTGCGGGTAGCTCCTGTCCGGTGCCGGGCGCCGACGACGTATTAGCTGCGCAGCTCGGTGGGATCTACCACGTTCCTCCGACAGTCTGTGTTCTGTAGCGCAGCGCCGCGGCGAGACTGGGCAATCGCGAACTGCTCCATTTCCCAATGCAGGGCAGAGTCGAGAACCTCGTATGCCATCCAGATGCCGACGATAAGCATCAAGCCGCCGACAAGGCGTTCAGGCGCCATGTCCGGTAGCCCCGACCCGGCGTTGCTGACGATGATGTGGATGCTCATGCCCGGGTCGGGCCGGGGGGGGGAGCCGGATCGCCTGAACGAGGTCGAGCGGTGGATCGGCTCGCGTTCGAGCATCTGCATCTGGTCGCTCCACCCGCGGGCGCGTTGTTGCGCCTGCATCGATTCGGCGCGTCCGGTCGCGGTGAGGTAGTCGGCCAGAGCGTGGAGGACCTGGTGGGCGGTGTGGAGGGCCTGTGGGTGGCGCGTTCGGTAGGTCCAGGACGAGTGCGTCATGTATACGGTGAGGGCCGCGTCGATGTGGCGGTCTTGGTCGTCGCCCTCGGCCGCGGATCCGCGGTGGAGCAGGTTGCGGTGCAACGCGGCGAGGTCGGAAGGGGCGGTGATCGAGGCGATCTCGATCCCGGCCAGCCGGGCGCTGGCCAGGTGATCTGGGCCGGTTGTGGGCGGGGTGGTCGTGGGGCTGATCATCGGTTCGCTCCTGGTGAGGCGGGCGGGTGCTGGTCAGGTGGTTCGCGTCAGGTGGTGGCCACCGCACTGGTTGCAAGGTGTGGGGGTTCCGCCGAGGCGTGCGGCAGCCTCGGCGGCGTGTGCGGCGAGGCGGTAGTGGGCCCGGCCGGGACAGGCTGGGTGGCGGCGCGGAGGGAGGGCACGATGGCCCGTGTGAGGGCTCATGGCGAGGATCTCCTGTGCAGTTCAGGCCGCGGCGTGTACGGCGGCGGTGAGCGGGGCGTGGCAGTCGAGGCAGCTGCCGAGCGAGCGTGGGATGCAGTAGCCGACGTCGCGGCTGCAGGTCGGGCAGCGGCGGCGAGCTGCGAGCGCGCGGTCCAGGGCGGCGAGCTGCGCCGTCGACGGGATCCGTTTGGGGCCGAGGTCGGCGACGTCCCACAGCAGTGCCCATCGGCGGCCGCGGCGGCACACGACCTGCGCGACAGGATCGGCTCCGCACGGGGCGAGGTCGGCGGCGCGCATCTGGCGGCGGGTCATGAGTCCAGCGGGGGCTGCCCGCCAGCGCCAGGTCGGGAGACCGTCTTGCAGCCATGCAGTCGGCTGCCAACCCCATCGCTCGGTCATGACCCCGCGCTCGGCCGGTGTGCTCACCAGAGCGGACCTTGGTCGTCGAACAGTGCGGCGAGGTCGGCCTCGGCGACGAGTGGTCCTTCCGCGCCGGGGATCACGACGTCCTCGGTGCGGTCGATGAAGTCGATGAGCTCGTAGGTGGGGAGGCCGATCTCGGCTGTTCCGCTGGGCGAGCTGAGGGTGATGAGGGTCCAGTCGCCCCCGGGAAGAGCATGGGTGCCGATCTGGACGTCGCGGGCGAGGCGCTGATCGGTGTCGTCCACCTCGGACGAGGCCGTGGTGAGGCCGGCGGAGAGCAGCTCACGGCCGATGCACCAAGTGACGCTGGCGGTCTCGCCGCAGGTTCGGAAACTCACCTCCAGCTCGAAGGGCTGGCTGCGGCGATAGGTCATCTCGACGTAGACCGGCAGCGCACGCATGGCGAGTACGGGGGCGAGCTTGAGCTGGTAGATGCGCCCGGTGATCTGGGTGCGCACCTCGTCAAGGCCGAATCCGCCGCGGGTGGGCTGGATGGTCATCGGGTTCCCTCCGTCTGCCGCTCGCGACGGAGGTGCCGCCGCTCCCGCTCGGACAGGCCACCCCAGATACCGAAGCGCTCGTCGTTGGCCAGCGCGTACTCCAGGCACTCGGCTCGGACCTCGCAGCCGGAGCAGATGCGCTTGGCCTCCCGGGTGGAGCCGCCCTTCTCGGGAAAGAAGGCCTCGGGGTCGGTCTGAGCGCACAGTCCGAGCTCACTCCAGTCCAGTTCGACGGGCGGAGGCTCGCTGAGGAGTGCCAGCAGGTGGTCGAGGTCGAGGTCCTGAGGGACGCAGGAGGGGCCGGGATGCTGCGGCGAGGCCGTGGCGCTCCCGGCGCTGCGGGTGGTCGGCTGGGACACTTCGTTCTCCGATCGATGAGGTCGGAGCGGCCCGGGCGGGATCTGTGGAAGGTGAGCGCTCGGGCCGCCTCATGTACAGACGATCTCTTATAGCAAGTACAGTACCGGGTACGGTACTTGTTAGCTAGTGGAGTTGCCGTTCATCCGGTCTGGCTTTCGGCCTCGGCTGGTTCCCACTGTCCGTGGGCGATCTTGCGGGCGAGCCCCATGTCGGCGAGCGCGCCGAGCGCCTTGGATACGGCGGGGGCCTTGAGATCGGTCGCGGCGACGATCTCGCCGGTGCGGTGATGCCCGGCCTGGAGCGCGTGTAGAACCTCCTGCTGGCTGGTGGGGAGTCCTTCGATGTCCGGGGCGGTCTGGGCGCCGTCGTGAGCCGGAGAGCTGGTCGGACGTGGGTGCAACGCGACGACGTTCTGCGCGCTGAGCGCGGACGGGATCTGCAGTCCTTGCATGAACGCCGGCAGAGCGGCCTCAGCAGCGTCGCTTTCGGTGGTGTGAGGGGCGTCGCCGGGCTCGCCGGACTCCTTGCGGCGCCGCCAGGCATGGAGCTTCTCGACCTGCGCAGCAAAGCGGGCGCTCGGGCTCTGCTCGATCGCGGGCTGGAAGTCGCGCATGGCCAGGGCGGTGTCCTCGTCGAGCGCGCATGACGGGAGAGCTGTGGCCCACTCCCCCAGGTCGGGAGCCCAGGCGACGCGGCCCATCGACAGGCGGCCACCGGCGATGGCGAAGCAGTAGCCACCTCCAGGAGGCAGAGACCCTGGGGTGACGGCCATCCCGCCGACCACCGCGTTCTCGCTGCGGTTCATGTTGCGGAAGGCGAACAGGTTGCGGGCCATCAGGTAGCCACGCAGCACGGTGCTGTTGCCGTAGTCGCCGGCGAGCAGGGACTGGGTCCCGACGACCACGGCGACGCCGTACTTGCGGCCGATCCGCACGACACGTTCGAGGCGCGGGATGAAGTCCTGCGCTTTGAGCCAGTCGTCGCTGCTGAGCCGCTGCAACTCGTCGATGATCCACATCAGGCCAGGGATGGTGGTGCTGGGCAGCAGCTTGCGCAGGGGGCTTTGCTGCGAGGGGTCGGTGATCCGGACCGGGCCGTCGGGGCCCTCGGTGAGGGTGGACTTGAGCAGGCTGCGGATCTCCAGGGCGGCCTCGATGGCTTCGAGCTGGGCGAGCACCTGGCGGGGCCCGGCCTCGGCCCAGTCGCTGATGTCGTTGAGTACGGGGCTGGACCCACCGTCGGGGTCGCCGTCGCCAAACAGCAGGTGCCAGACACCGCTCTGCTTGATACCGAGCCCGATCGCCTCGAGGCAGGCTGACTTTCCCGATCCTGGCTCACCGGTGACCAGGCCGTTGCGCACGCCGATGTCCTCGACGGCGTAGAACTGCATGTCGCCCTCGCCGTCTGCGAACGGGCCGAGGGGGATGACGCCGTTGTCATAGCGCGGGCCGAGGTAGGGGATGCCGCCGGAGAGCAAGTCGCGCACGATGACGGTCAGGTAGGCCCAGCCCTCGTTATCCTCGTGCGGTTCGATGATCAAGTTCTTCGCCGAGACGCCGAGTGCGCCAGCGATGCGGGGGCGGCGGCTGAACACGTCGTCGAAAGAGGCGTCACCGGCCGGGGTGCGCACGGTCCAGCGGATGGCGCGGCTGAGGTCGACGCGGTCGGTGAGCATGGATCCGGGCAGTGCCTTGCCGCGGCGGCTGACGCTCTCGGACCAGCGCTGGGCCAGCGTGTCGCCGTAGTCACCGCTGGTGGTCTCGTCGCTCGCCTCGGGCAGCTGGGGAGCGTTGGGGTCGACGTCGGGGATGCTGTGCTGCTTCATCCAGCTGGCCCAGGTCGCGGCAGCGCCTCCGGCGAGCAGCGCCGTCATCGTCCAGTTGGCGGGGCCGACGGCAGAGGCGGCGGTGATCCAGGCCGCGGTGCCTGCGCCTGCGGCCCAGGACTGCCGGCGCCAGAAGGCCGGGATGCGGTTGTGGAGCAGGGCGCGGGCACCGGCGATCGCTCCGAGGGAGGTGAGACCGATGCCGGTGGTCGTGGCCAGCTCGGCGCCGGGGCCGGCGGCGAGGCCGACGAGCTCGGTCAGCCCCCAGCCGAGGTAGCCGGCGGCGGCCGTGGCGGAGGTCGCCAGGTAGGGGGCACGGCGGGCGGCGTTCTCGGCTCGGATGTGATCGTGGTGATCGCTGATCGCCGACCGCCGGGGCGTCTCCTTGTGCAGCACGGTGGTGGGCTGGCGCACGGCGAGCTCGGTGGAGGGGGTGGCCGGGCTGGTGTCCTCGTCTACCAGGCGCTGCAGGGCGCGGGCCAGGACCTCTGGGGTGAGGTTGGTGCCGGCGACGCTCTGCTGCCTGGGCATCGCAAGTCCCTTCGTCGTTGTGGTGCTGGAGTGCTTGTCGGAGTGCCACCGCTCCGCCGCGACGCGGGTGCCCAGCGACCGGGGGTCGGTCCTGGGGGCGGGGCTGTCGGACTAGGAGCGAGTGCCGATGTAGGTGCCGTTGACGGTTCCGGCGAGGGTGTCGTCGCTGAGCACCTGGTCCTGGGTGTTGAGGTGCCGGCCGAAGTGGGTCTTGGCCTCACCGGCGGAGCTGGTGAACAGCTGGGCGTTCTCGCGCATCTGCTCGAGCAGGCGGATGGGTTCGCCGCTGACGCCTGCCTGCGTCAGGGAAGCGACGGACTGATCGAGCTCGGTCAGGAGTCGCTGACCGACGTTCTGCATCTGCTCGCAGAAGTGGTTGGCACTGCCGGGATCGAGGGTCTCGCCGCTGGTCAGGTTCGGGTTGGCGCCGGTCATCGGGATGTCCTTCCGGATGGGGTAGATCGTGGCGGTCGGCTGGTGTTCAGCCGCGGGCCGCGGCTCGGGCTCGGTGTCGGGCTCGGGGTGGATGGCTTCGGGCTGCTGGGTGTGGTCGGGTTCGTGCTGGTTGGGCTTCTCGGGGTCCTCCGGGGGGCCGTCGGTCGGGGTCTCCTCGACCGGTGCGGGTTCGGTGTGGTCGGTGGGCGGGGCTGGGGTCGGCTCGGCGTCGATGACGACCGGGTCGGCGTTGTCCGTGCGGCGGGGTGGGCGTTGGGCGGTGGTCGGCCGCGGTCGCCAGCGCGGGTCGGTGGTGCCGCCGAATCGCTGGCGGAGGTTGCGGGCCAGGCGCTGTCGCAGCAGGTCGCCGTCGGCGTGGCGCTGGTGGCGTTCACGGCG
The DNA here is from genome assembly GCF_017312155.1 of Pseudonocardia sp. UM4_GMWB1. NCBI lineage: Bacteria > Bacillati > Actinomycetota > Actinomycetes > Pseudonocardiales > Pseudonocardiaceae > Pseudonocardia > Pseudonocardia sp. UM4_GMWB1. Next base: position 61,524 of record NZ_QJPN01000003.1, read on the forward strand.
TCGCTCGGTGGCGTAGCCCCAGGCGTCGGACCACCACTCCCCCATCGCTGCCCGGGCGGGCCCGGGCGGGCGAGGGCCGCGGGGATGGGCGATGCGATCGGCGATGCGTTGGGCCAGTGCGTCGCCGACACTGGGGCCGGTGCGGCGGCTTTCCCGGGCCATCCGGCGCTCGTGGGCGCGTTCGGCGCGGCGCTGGCGGTCGCGCAGGCGCGGTGGTTCGGTGCCGCGGGCGGTGGCGATGAGCTCGGTGCCTGCGTAGCGGGCGAGTCCCCAGGTGATGAGCGCGACCAGCACGAGCGTTTCCATCGTCGATCACCCCACGAACCACTGCTGGGCGATGGATCCGGCGTTGCCCATGCCGGTGGCGACCAGGCGGTAGAGGCCGTAGAGGATCGGCACCCCGCTGGCGAGACCGATGGTCGGCGCCGCGAGCGCGAGCCAGGGATGGATGCGGTTGGGCCTGGCCGTCTTCGGGAAGATCCCCTTGATCACGACCTCGAGGGTCATCACGATGGCGATCCCGCCGAGGATGACCGCGCCACCGAAGCCGAGCAGGCGGGTCGCCAGGGGTGTGGCGTTGGCCGCTACGCCGTAGGCCTGGGCGATGAGCGCGCCGATGAGGCCGCCGAGTCCGGTCCCGGCAACGAGGAAGAGCAGGATCGTGGTCTTGCGCATGTCGTCGTGGTAGTAGAGCCAGAGGCCGAACAGCAGGGCCAAGGCGGCGATGCTGCCGGTGCCGGCGAAGGCAGCAGCGTTCATGTCGGACTCCTCAGTTGAACCAGCAGAAGGGCGGCCAGTAGGGCCAGGTCAGGAACTCGGGTACGAGCAGGCGGACAACCGGGATCTGGTCGAGCGCGGTCGCGACGGTCAGCACCAGGAGCGCGACCGTCCAGAGACGGCCCGGGGTGCGCGCGGCCCAGGCGATCAGGGCGCCGATGACCAGGACAGGCACCTGGATGCACCAGACATGGACGACCGCGGCGCGGCGCAGCGGGCCGGTCCGGGTGGTCGTCCAGGCGCCCTGACGGGCCAGGGCGAGGCTCTGCTCCAGGCTGGCCGGCTGCTCGTGCACGAAACGCAGCTCGGCCGCCGCGGTGGTGACCGCGTGCAGGGCTCCCTGGCGCCGATCGGGCACGGTTGGCCACCCGGCACGCGGTCGGTCGACCTCGACCTCCGGCTCGCCGTCCGGGGTCGCGGCCGTGATGGCCACGGTGGGACGGGGGCTGGGCAGAGCCGGGGTCTCCTGTTGGCCCGAGTCGGGTGCCGCGGTGTCGAGGTCGGCGTCGTGCTCGCTCATGCGGTGTCCTTCCTCGGGCTGAGGGGCTCTCGTGCCTGCATGCGCAGCAGGTGGTCGCCCGCTTCGATGAGCTGGCCAATCACGGCGGCGACGAGCTCGGCGGCAGCGTCAGGCCGGGGGTGGCGCCGGCTGGCGGCACCTCGGAAGTAGTCGAAGGCGCACACGGCTCGCTCGACGTCGGTGGTGGTCTTGGCGAATCGGGTGGCGAGCGCGGCGCGACGCCGGTCCGGGCGGGAGCGGCGCAGCGTGGGCGGCAACTCGCCGGCCGCGGCCGCCGCGTTGCTTCTGCGGTGCCCGCTCATCCCAGGCACCGCAGGTCATAGAGCGGCAGGCCGGTCTCGGCGACGGCGATCTCGGCGAGGTAGGCATGGCGGGCCAGGCCGCCGATGCGGTCGGCGAGCTCGAGCACGTGTGCCCAGATCTGGTGCGGGTCGTCGACGGGGACGTCGATCGGCTCGCTGGTCCGGTGGCGTTCGGAGCCTGCGACCAGCGTGATCGTGATCCGGTCGGACATGAGGTGCGCTCCTGGAGGTCGGAGGGGTCCCCTCCCCGGCGCCTGAGGGGGGGGTGCGGCGCCGGGGAGAGGACTTGCGGCGGTAGCGCCCCGGGCCGGTGGCCCGGGCGCATGGTTGGCGCTACCGCGGGTCGAGGGTTCGCCGGACGAGCTCGTAGGCGTCGCCGGCGAGCTGGGAGCGGACCTTGCCCACGCCGAACTGCTTGCGGATCGCCTCTCGCGACGGTGCTCCGGAAGCCGAGACTGGGATCTGCTGGGTGTCGATCGCGCGGCGGGTCCGCTCGTAGAGCACGACGGTGTCGGCGGTCTGGTCGGTCAGCCGTGAGGGCTGCAGCTCCTCGTAGAGCTCGGCGAAGATCGGCCGGAACACCGAGTGCAGCAGATGCTGAACGACCACCGCCGCAACGACCAGCAGTGACGGCAGTGTGTGGGCGAGAGTCGACCCCGTGTCGAAGCCGTAGCGCAGACCCCACGGGACGACCGTCAACACCAGCGAGGCCAGCGCGAGACCGCCGTCGAGGACGTAGAGGCCTCGGGGGACCTGTCGGCTGTTCTGTACTGCGGTGAAGCCGATCAGGAGGCTGACGACCAGCAGCACCGACGCCATCGGCTCGATCAGGTAGCCCACCCACGGCCCGTCCATGCCGACGACACCGTCGTGCACGGTCGCCGACATGAACACCACTCCGAAACCGATGAGGGTTGGAGGTACACAGGACAGTGCGACGTAGCGGCGATAGGTCGCGGCGAGGCGCCGGTTGGGGTTGAGCAGGCGTTCCTTGCTGGTCCGTGCCCTGTCGATCCAGCGAGCTTCCTGCCTGTCGCGTCGGGTGCCGGCGACCTCGGCGAGCGCGGTTCGGCGCCGCTCGGCCCGCCGGGCACTGCGGATTCGCTCGGTGACCTTGCGGTCAGCGCGCCGCTCGCGCTCGGAGAGTGCTTCGTGCAGGGCCGGGTCGTCCTGGAGGGCGACGAGGCCTCGAGCCTGGTGCACCTGGAGGGCCAGCGCCCGGACCTCGTCGGTGTCGGCGACGCTTTCCTCGACCGAGTCGTCCTCACGCGTGGTGCCGGAGGGGATGAGCTGGCTCCCCCACTGCTCGGCCGAGAGGGTGGACGGCGGCGTCGGACGGTGGCCGTTGCTGGTCGGGGCGCTCATCGGATCCCCGCTCGTCGTGCCGCGCGACGCCGCAGCAGCGCGTTCCGCTCGTCCTCGCTGAGTCCACCCACGACGCCGTGGGTGAATGCGCCGGGCCGAGCCAGGGCCTCGGCCCGGCAGGCCTGCAGCACCGGGCAGTGACGGCAGATGGCCTTGGCCTCGGCGATCTGCTGCAGGGCCGGCCCAGCGGTGCCGACGGGAAAGAACAGCTCGATCACGTCGGTATCGGCACACGGCAGACGGCCGGGCACCGCCTGAGGGTCGACGTTTCTGGGTACGGTCTTCATGGGCGCCTGACTTCCTCGTGATGGGGGATCGGTCCGGTTGTCCGCTCAGATGCCTCGGCGGTCGCACCCGCCGGGGCATCTCTACTTCCAGACTAGTCTGTGACTAGTCGTGAGTCTAGTCAGAGGTTCATGCGACTAACCCTGCGCGCACAGGAAAGGCCCGCGACCAGCTAGTTTGCTGATCGCGGGCCTTAGTCGTATTGCGACTAGCTCGGGGTGTTCGAGGAGATGTCGGCGCGGAGGCGGTCGAGCAGGGCGAGTAGAGCGGGTCCGTGCTCTGCGAACCGCTGCTGCTCGGCGAGGAACTGCTCGTAGAGCGTGACGTCGGCTGGGTCGGTCACTTCCTGCTCGGCGGTGAGTGTCTCGATCTCGACGGTCGTGGGTGCGTCGTCGTAGCGCAGGAGTACGAAGGAGTGCAGGGGTCGGACCTCGGCACGCTCCTGCGTCTCGCGGGAGAGCACACCGATGCGCACGTTGGGGAGGCTGGCCAGCGCGGCGATGCGGTCGAGCTGAGCGAGCATCACTGAGGCTGGACCGGGACGCCATCGCAGCGCGGTCTCGGTCATGACCAGGTCGAACTGCTTGGACTCGTCGAACAGGACTGTCTGACGGTTCATCAGCGACAGCACCGCGGCGGGGATCTCCGCAGCGGGGAGCAGGCTGTGGATCTCGCGCAGTCTGCGCGCGTAGTCCGGGGTCTGCAACAGCCCGGGAACGACCTCGGACTGGTACACCCCGATCCCGCTGGTCGTCGCGTCACGCCGAGCCCTGGCGTCCTGCTGGCTGGGCCCGTCGGGGCGGTTGCTGTTGCGCCACGGCCGTACACGGGTCCCCGCCTCCTGGGCGAGTGCGCGCAGCTCTGCACGGACGTCCTCGTCGGCGTGGACCGTGTCGAGCCACTGCTCGATGTCGGCAAGCACGAGGGCGGAGTGGCCGTTCTCCATCTTGGAGGTCTTGCTCTGCGACCAGCCGAGCTGCTCACCCAGGGCCGCGGCCGAGAGCCCAGCGGCCTGGCGGAGCTCCTTCAAGCGCGCCGCCAGGCGCTGGTGCTGTGGGTGGATGTCGGCGTGGGTCAAGGGGGTTAGCTCGCAGCGCGCTCAGGGGTCTCGGCACCCGATCGTGGGGCCGGGACCAGCCGGTAGTCGTCGAATGGGACGGACAGCTCGACCGCGCGGCGACGGATGGCGATGTAGGGGGCGGGATCGCTGGCTTGAGAGACGCCGAGGAAGTGCCCTTCGTCGTCGAAGTGCTGCAGCACCACGATCCGCTCGTCGAACATCCAGAAGTCCTGCCGAGTCCAGGCGTCGTCGCCCGTGCTGAGCCAGTGTCGGTCCAGAATGCGGACTTCCTCGCCGGCGCGGATGTTCTCCCGGGGGTAGCAGAGCAGCTGGAACCGTGTGTAGTCGGTGACCGGGTGGCCGAGCAGCCGGACCCGGCCGAAGTACTTGGCCCGACCGACCTGGGCGTGGACGTTGGCCAGCCAGTCGTCGTTGTCGACCGTGCGCGCCGGGAACGGCTTGTCGGCGAGGAAGGCGTCGAAGTCCGGGTCCTCGCCAGGGATTGCGTAGACGTCGCGGCATTCGAGCCGGAACGCGGAGTGCTCGTAGGTGCGGTAGAGCTCGTCCAGGTCTTCGGGGGTCATACGGCCTCCCTCGTCGCTTCGTCGACGGCCGTGAGCACGTCGCTCACCAGGACCTCGTGGGCGCGTTCTCCCTTGGGGCACACCAGCGTCGTCGGGGTGCCGGACACCACGAACCACTCCCCCGCCGCTCGGATGTTCTCGGACCGCGGCGCCGGCACGGCACCGACGGACAGGCCGTGCATCTGCAGTTCGCGCGCGGCGCGTTCGACGATGTCGCGCGGCACCCGCACCGTCCGAGCGGATGCGATGTAGCCCTGCACGATCACCGCCCCCCGCTCGGTCAGCCATGCGGTCGGACAGTTGCCGTTGCGGCACTCCATCGTCCCGGCGAGCAGCTGCATGCTCATGAGTTCGCCTTCCCGTTGAGCCGCGATCCTAGTACCTCGAAGACTAAGTGCGACTAGTCGGGCTGGCAACGGTGTCGGGCAGACCGGGCCCGGGCCCGGCGTCGAGCTCAGGAGCCCGTGGAAATTTCTGGCCTCGCACGCGCACGCGTACGTCGCGTTGTCCGGGCCCGCCACCGCGGTAGGAGGCCGCCGGGAAATTTCCCGGCGCCCTGGGGAGCAGCTCGGCACTCGGTGCGCGTGCAAGGGACGCGCCGCCGCCGCGGACCAGCTCGTCGGCGACGTCGACCACGAGCGCGCCTGGCTGCATTCCGCCGTGGCACGGTCTGCTCGTTGCTCGGCGGTCTACCCCCGGACCTCGTCCAGCTCCCTAGCCAGACGGACCCACGCCGGCCGGTCTCGGCATGGCCCGATGCCGCGGCTATGGCGAGTGAGAGATGCCGGGTGCCCACGACGCAGGCGACAGCGCCCACGCCCCGGCTCTCGACTCCCGGGGCGCACTAAGCACGAGCACAGGTGCTTCCTGCGCTCGTTGCCACCGCGCCCCGGCCCCGCCAGAGCGCGGGGGTCATCCGGGCGCGGACCTCTCGCTCCGGGCCGGGCCGCGGGACTCAACGGGCCGCGCCGAGCTCGCCTCTGGGAGTCACGGTCCGCAAGGTTCTCCGGGTGTGGGCGCCAGGCCTTCACGACCTCCAGGGCCGGCGCCACCCCACAGCTCGCCCCGCCACCGTCGCCGAGGGTCGGTGGACGAAGACCACCGCTGTCCCGCTCGAGCCGGGAGTTTCTCTGAGAACTAGCCCGGCGCACGGAGTGACGCCCACGCGACACACGCGTACGCGCAAGGCCGGCCGTCAGGCAGCCACGTGCTCGGTCACCCCGCCCCAGGTTGCGACGCCCCCCGCATCGATAAGACCGGGGCCACAGGCCCACCACTTCCGAGCCGTTGAGCGCCCCGAGCCGCGCCGGATCGCCACACGGTGCTCTGGAGCACCGGACGGGGCGATACTCGGCTCCGAACGCCTGGCACGCACTCGAGTAGCTCGCCACCACGACGCTGACCAGCGCATATCCTGCAGGTCGCCGACTCGCTAGCGCCCGCAGACAGCGTCAAACTCGCATATCGGGCATAGCTCACTCTCAGTGGGGCTGACTGAGCTGTCGTTGCCGACGCTTTCCCGCCGCCACCGGAGAATACGTAGTCGCTGGTCAGGCGCACATTGAGTCTGGAACTGATAGTGGGCCTTCCCCTCGGAGATCAGGTCCGCGCGACGAGCCCGCAGCTGAGGCCGTTCCAGCTGGTCAGAGGCCGTCTGTAAGGACTCGAACGGATCCCTCGCCACCGAGGACGCAACCGCGATGACACGCCGGGCGCGCGGGGCCGGGATAGCTGCACCCGAACACGGTGACCACGCCTCGCGGTGGTGCGCGACACCACCTCGTCAACTGATGATTCCTCGATCCGTCGCACCAAAGCCGTCCATTCGGCCCGACGGCCGGGGCCAGCGTCAGAAATGCGCTGGTCCGGCTGGGCGTATCCGGCCGAAGGACGCTGGCGTGACGGCGCCTGCTGCGCCGGCGCGGACACCCTCAGCCGGGACCTCGCCCGGCAGTTTGGACACGTAGTGACCCGCTCCTGCGGAGGACACACTCACTGAAAGTGCTCAGTCAGAGCGCTGATATCGGTACAGTTCTCGGTACCGGACCGAGGTGAGGAGGGCAGGGATGCGCGAGAGTTCGCTGGTCGCCAGGCCAGACGAGCACGGACATGAGGTCCTGGTCGCCTACCGGCCGGTGCACTTCACGTTGGACGACACCGCGCGCGCGATGAATGCCGTCGTGGACCCGCACCTGCGGAAGGTCTCCTCCCGCGCTCGCGTTGGGCGCAGCCGAGTCCGTGATGTCCTGCGCCAGGTCGCGATCGACGGCTGGCCCGAAGGGTTCGCGGCCGACCCCGATCGGGTCGATTACTGGCGGAAGTGGCTGGTCGCGCAGGGTGTATTCCAGGCCGACGACTGAAGCCACCGTCGCTGAGTGAGCGATAACCGGGTTATCGGTCCCCGCTCCCCCGTCGCAGCGTCGTTGGGCGGTCGCCGTCTCGCACGGCCTCGGCGCGCGTTGCTGGCGAGAAGCTTCGTTGGCGACCTCGACCCCCAAGCAGCGCTCCCGGTCCGGCAGCGCCAACATCGATAGGCCCCAGCTCCCAAGTCGACAGTGCGCTGACGGCGATAACCCGGTTATCGCGCGGCCCTGACTCAGAACCGCACACGCCGGGGGATGACCGCGGAGCGCGGACTTACAGCTGGCATCATCTGCTCTGACTTATCCGAAGTAGCGGCCCAACTCCGGGCCGTGAAGTCCACGGAGAGGTGGCCATCTTGGCCAGAGTTCATGCTGTGTGCTGCCAGAAGGGCGGCGTCGGCAAGACCACGATCACTGTCAACCTCGCTGCTGTCGTCGACCAGGTGCTCGGAGGTGACGATCCGTCCGTCCTGGTCGTAGGCACCGACCCGCAGCGATCGATGGACTGGTGGGCAAGCAGGGTCGGCGATGACATCCCATTCGCCTACACCGAGACCGACAGCCCCAGTGATCTGGAGAGGTTGCGAGACGCCGACTTCTCGCACGTGTTCGTAGACACCCCCGGCAGCCTGGAGAATGAGCACATTCTCCGGTCGGTCCTGAAGAGCGCCGACGACGCGATCGTCCCGATCACGACAGAGCCGCTCACCTTCGTACCTGCCGACACGACCATCACCCAGGTCATCGAGCCCCTGGGAGTCCCCTACACCGTGGTCGTGAATCTCTGGGATCCCCGCGACGGCCGGGTCGATCTCGACGACACCCTGACCTTCGCCCGCAAGAAGAACTGGCCGCTCGCGAACTCGGTCATTCGTCGTTACAAGATCCACAGTCGGGCGGCGGCAGAGGGTGTCGTCTGCACCCAGTACGCCAAGAGCCGTGTGGCCTTGGAGGCCCAGCAGGACATCCTGCGGCTGGCGCTCGAACTCGGCTACGGGCGCACCCGATGAGCGAGGCGGCCGCGAGCGGCGCGGACTCCGCAGTCGGGTCGTCGACGAAGAAGCGCAAGCGCGGGCGGGTGTCCTTCGGCTCCGACGTCTTCGCCGCGCAGGCCTCGCTCCAGGCAACACCGGATCCCGGCGTGTCCCAGCGCCGCATCCCGCTATCCGACCTGGCCCACAATCCGCGCAACCCTCGCTACGGGTACGACGACGACCCCGCGATTCAGGAGCTCGCCGACAGCCTCCGGGAGCACGGGCAGCTGCAGCCAGCGACGGTGGTCGCTCGGGATGTCTACCTCGCTCACTACCCGGAGGATGCGGATCAGATCGGGAGCGCGGCGTGGGTGGTCCTCATCGGGAACCGCCGGCTCGCGGGGGCCCGCTTGGCGGAGCTGCCTCACCTCGTCGCCTCGGTCGAGGACCGACTCGGGGGTGCGGACCCGATGCTGGCGGAGGCCACGCTGGTGGAGAACATCCACCGTCAAGACCTTCCCCCGCTGCTGGAGGCCCGCGAGCTTCAAGGTCTCGTGGAACGACATGGCTCGCAGCGCACGGCGGCGAAGCGGGTGGCGAAGACTCAGGCCTGGGTTTCGCAGCGGCTGTCGCTGCTCAAGCTCACCCCTGACCTGCAGGAGAAACTCCGCATCGGCGAGATGTCGGTGAAGGAAGCTCGAACCGTGGCCTCGGCATCGCCGGAAGAACAGGCGAAGAAGCTGGAGGCGTTGCGTCGTCAGTCGACGGCGGGGGAGCGCGCTCGACCTTCCGGCACTGAGTCGCCGGACCAGCCCGCGAACGACTCGCCTTCTCCCGCTCCAGCGGCGGACCAGCCCGATCGGGATGCGGCTGTCGACGTCGACAAGATCGCGCGCCGCCTGCGTCGACAGCTCGACGACGACGGACTGCAGGCTCTGATCGATGCACTGACAGCGCTCCGACACTGAGGCGATAACCCGGTTATCGCCGCGCCGTACGCGGTGGAGCGATAACCGGGTTATCACCATCGGCCGAGCCTCAGCCGTGGGCGAGGTCGGAGAACCGGCTGTAGTGCAGCTGGTGGGCGACGGTGATCGTCGTGGTCGGGCCGTTACGGTGCTTGGCCAGGATCAGGTCGGCCTCACCGGCGCGCGGGTCGTCCTGCTCGAACGCGTCGGGGCGGTGCAGCAGCACCACCATGTCCGCGTCCTGCTCGATCGAGCCGGACTCACGCAGGTCGGACAGCATCGGCCGCTTGTCGGTGCGCTGCTCGGGACCACGGTTCAGCTGGCTCATCGCCACCACAGGGACCTCGAGTTCCTTGGCCAGCAGCTTGATCTGCCGGGAGAACTCCGAGACCTCCTGCTGACGGGACTCGACCTTGCGGCCCGAGGTCATCAGCTGCAGGTAGTCCAGGATGATCAGCTTCAGGTCGTTGCGCTGCTTCATCCGGCGCGCCTTGGCCCGGATCTCCATCAGCGTCAGGTTCGGCGAGTCGTCGATGTAGAGCGGGGCCTCGGAGATCTCCGACATCCGCCGCGCCATCCGCGTCCAGTCCTCGTCCGACATCCGGCCGGCGCGCATGTCGGCCAGCCGGATCCGGGCCTCCGCGGACAGCAGACGCATGACGATCTCGGACTTGCTCATCTCCAGGGAGAAGAACGCGCTGGTCATGCCGTTCTTGATGGAGCAGGAGCGGGCGAAGTCCAGCCCCAGGGTCGACTTGCCCAGACCCGGCCGGGCCGCGACGACGACCATCTGGCCCGGGTGCAGACCGTTGGTGACCTGGTCGAGGTCGGCGAATCCGGTCGGCACACCCGTGGACTGGCCGCCCCGGGAGGCGATCGCGTCGATCTCGTCCATCGTGGGCTGGAGGAGCTCCTCCAGCACCGTGTAGTCCTCGGTGGTGGTGCGCTCGGTGACCTCGTAGACCGCGGCCTGGGCCCGGTCCACCGCGTCGTCGACGTCGCCGCCGTCGGCACCGTGGTAGCCGAGCTGCACGATCCGGGTGCCGGCCTCGACCAGCCGCCGCAGGACCGCCTTCTCGCCGACGATCTCGGCGTAGTACGCCGCGTTCGCCGCGGTGGGCACGGTCGCGATGAGGGTGTGCAGGTAGGGCGCGCCGCCGAGGCGGACGAGCTCACCGCGCCGCTGCAGCTCCGCCGAGACCGTCACCGCGTCCGCGGGCTCGCCACGGCTGTAGAGGTCCAGGATCGTCTCGTAGACGGTCTGGTGGGCGGGCCGGTAGAAGTCCTCCGGCTGCAGGACCTCCACGACGTCGGCGATCGCGTCCTTGCTCAGCAGCATGCCGCCGAGCACCGACTGCTCGGCCGTGAGGTCCTGCGGGGGCTGACGGTCGAACGTGTCAGGTGGTGCGCCGGAGTCGCCACTCTTGTCATAACGCGCGGACATGGCGGTCATCGGAGCCTCCGGTGAGCTCGTGGGAGAGGCCGGGAGGTGCGTTCGGCCCGTGCCCGGGCGAGCGCGCGCTCGTGAGCAGTTCGCCCTTCATCGAGGGCGTTGCTCTCGTGGTTGCGCGGTGAGCTGGTGTCCGGCGAGGCGCTTGAGGCGGGCCCGCCCCCGTGACCATCCGCCGGATCGAGCAGCGGGGGAGTGGCTGTGCGGCGGCTGCGCCCTTCGTCGAGCGCGCGGCTGATCCGGCGGTAGTAGCGCTTGCTGCTTTCGACTGTGGCGACCTCGGCGGCGGGGCGGACAGCGTTGCGGCGGGCGGTGAACTCGGCGGCCCACTGACGGACGATCGCAGAACGGGCGGCGCGGTGGTCGTCGCTGCTGATCTGCAGGTCGGTGGGGGACAGGTCGGTGGCGCCGTAGGGCAGTCGTTGGGCGGCGGCGTGGCCGCGGACCAGGGCGGCCGAGCGGCGCCGGCGGGAGTCGACGGTGGGTGAGACGAGCGGGCCGTGTGCGTCGCGCCACCAGCTCAGGCGATGGCGTAGCCAGCCGTCGGGCCTGCGCAACTGGCCAGCTGGGCAGCGGTGGACAGGGGTGGCGCGGCCGTCCTGCCGGGGCCGGTACTCGAGGGCGTAGCGCAGGTCGTTGTTGGTCCAGCCGGCTTCCCACCAGCTCCGGACGATGGCGCGGATCCAGCGGGGTGTGAGTCGCCGTAGCGCGGGGTCAGATCGCAGCTCGGCGGCGGCAGCCAGCATCTCCGCTCTGGTCACTGGCACCCGGTTCCCGAAGTAGCCGCCCTGCTGTTCGTCCTGGCCCGGCCCGGCAGGGCCGTAACTACCTGGAGAAGGGGGCTTGACCTGGGGATTGTGGATGCGCGTGCTCGCGCGCGTAGGAACCACAGATTCAGTCTTTGAAAGATTATTAGGTGAGTGGGTTGGGGTCCAAGTTGTGTCCTGTCTGCTCCCTGCAGCAGCCACGGATGGCCCGGGTGCTACGGCCGGAGGCAGCGTCGGGATGGCCCTGTCAGTGGCCTCCACAGCTGGAACACGCAGCTGGTAGACCGCTGCCCGATTCCCGCTCAGATGTTGCAGGGCCATGGGTCGATACTGCGGAGTGGACCCTCCCTCGACGCGTAGCAGCCAGCCCTGGCGCTGCAGCTCGGCGAGCCAGGCAGCAGTCGAGCTTCGACGCCAGCCGCTGGACCGCTGGAGACGGTCCCAGGTCGGCCAGCTGGTGTGGGTGTCCCAGTCGGCTCGCCGAGCTAGCTCGGCGAGCAGGCCACGGAGCCGGCTGGCAGCGTCACGTCGGACCTGCTGATACCAAGAGGAGGACAGCAGCCCTCGATACCAATCCAGCGCCGTACGGGGGATCAGGGACTCAGCTAAACCCAGGGACCCGGATTCCTGTAGCTCGCCGGAGGAGCCGGATCCGTTGAACTCTGCGGGGGACGCCTCGCCACCGCTGGCGAACCAGCACCCGCCGCAGACCACCGAGCGCAGCGGAGTATCCCGCTCAGTCCCGGAGCGCCGTCGGCAACTGATGCACAGCTGGGGGGTTGGAATGGCGACGCCATCCCCGCCCATCGAGATGACCGAGGAGACCACCTCGTCGAACAACGCTCGCTGCTCGACGAGGAGAGGTGTTGGCGGGGAGTTGTGCGAGGTAGGACCGGTAAACGGGTACCCGGCAACGACAGGTCGGCGTCGCAGAGACGCCACTGAGGTGCCGCTGGCAGTCGGGCACGACGAAGTCGTCCCGTGTCTGTCATGGTCGCCGCCCGGTCCAGGGTGTATCCTGGACACGCGAAAGCGCCCCTTCTTCGCAGGTGGGGGATTGGCCCCGGTTCGCCGGGGCTACGGCGTCAGGCGGGTGCATGACCGACTGACGCGAGAGCGATAGCGAGGCGGCCCCCTGGCCGGGGGGCCGCCTCGATCTCGTTACGAGGCCTTGTCTAGAGGCAGCTCCAACTCGTTCTGCGTCGCACGCTCGCGCGGGGACAAGCAGTACTCGGGTATGGGAAATCCAAGAGCTTCGCCGAACACCTTCGTGACGGCGTCGCCTACGGCGATCCCGTCACGAAGGGCGATGGCCTCAGCGGCCTCGCGCATCGGACGGGGGAGACGGACGTGAGTCGCGACTCGGTCTCCTCGATGCGGTTGCGGCATGGGGGATTTCTACCCGATCAGAGCAGTCAGAGGGAACGCGACGCGCCGAATCCGATTCCGGTTTGCTGTCGACCGCTAGTCCGGCGGCTTAGGTTCGGGCGGGTGGTCGACGTTCCGAGGTTCAGCGGACGTCGCCTTGTCGGCGAACCCAGTGGGCCAGCAACGGGCCGGGTACGTCGGCGTGCACGACGGGGACGCCCTCGAGTTCATCCAGGTCCGGTAGCAGGTCCGTAGGCAGGATCCACGTGACGTCGTCGGCGAGGTTGTGGCGGCGGAGGCGCGACAGGACTGGGCGGCCCGCGCATAACGAGCGGGCCGCGACCTGGGGGTCGGTTTCCGTGCTCATGACATCAGTGTGAGCGGTCGGGACATGATGGTTGCGGCGGCGCGCGGGCAAACCTGCCCCCCGGTGCGGGTCAGGTCGGCGATCACGCAGCTTGGGTCGTACCGAGCGTTGGTGCAGGTCACTGCGTGGTACCGGCGCTGCATCCAGCTCATCGGCGCAGCGTGACACGGTGCACCGACACTTTCGCTTGGCGGGCCGAGCGCTCGTTGCGGATCAGTAGCCGCTGTCGTAGCCGGAGGGCCGGTCTTGATCAGGTCGGTTCTGCAAGGGGTCGACCTGTGTTCCGGTGTCTCGCCGCGGGGGCCGTGTGGCGGGTGTCGCTGGTGTGCGCGTCTGCTCCTGCGTATCGGCGGCGATGCCGCGGCGGGCGGCGTCGACGGCGCTCCTGAGGTGCTGCATCGCTGTCTGGAAGCTGGGCGGCTCATGGGGTGTCGGCCCGTCGTGGCGGGCGCTGCCGGCGTCGACGTGGTCGGGGAGGGAGTGCTCCGGTGTTGTGGGGAGCAGTGCGATCCAGTGCTGCGCCGGTTCGGCGGGGTCCAGGCCAGCGACGACGAGCTGGTCATAGATCTGGGAGAGCAGGGCACGGTCGCGGCGCCGGACGAACGCATCGAGCACCTCGGTGAGGCCCGGGTCGCGCTGGGGGGCCACGGTGATCCAGGCGCGGATGTCCTCGGCGAACGCGGCGATGGCGTGCATGCGTTCGGGCTGGGTCTGCTGGGCCTGTGGTCCGGTCCAGCGGGGCCGGGCTTGCACGGCGGCGTCGTGCACGGCGAGTAGTGCCGCTACCTTGACCGCTTCTCGTACGCGGGCGTCGCGGTAGGGCGGGGTGACGAGTGCGGGGTTGTATCCCCGCAGCGGCGCCGGCTGGAGGCGTTGCGGTCCCTGGACCGGGCCGGTGGTGTCGATGGCGGCGGGGCTGGTGTCAGGGCCGTGCAGGGTGTGTTCGATCGCGGCGACGGCTTCTGCCGCGCCGAGGGTCAGCTCGGGTTCGGCGGGGAGCTCGGCCAGGGGGTAGCCGCGCCAGCGTGTGTCGGCGGGTTGGTGCAGGGCGTAGCCGGTCTTGTTGCCGGGGTGCGGGTCGTCGGGGTGGGTGCCGTGGATGGCGTAGCGGCCGTGGACCTCCACGTCGGGGTAGGCGGCGTTGTAGAGCTCCTGGATGGTGCCCTTGAACGAGTTGTCGACGAAGGTGAGCACCCCGCCAGCGGTGGGGACGCCTGCGTCGTCGAGGTAGTCCGACAGGGCCTGGAACGCCCCTAGGGTGGTGGCGGGATCGATCCGGTCCCGGACCCGGAATGCCTCCACAGCGTGGAAGCGGGCGCCGGTCCGGTGTTCGAGGTCGGTCAGGGCGGCGTCGACCACGGCGCGGGACAGCACGATCTCGACCGTGTGGGTCTCGGCGAAGTCGGGGTCCAGGCCCCGCACGGCGGTGGCGTAGGGGTGCCCGTCGCGGCCGAGGAACACGATCCGAGCGCCGCGCTCGTCGACGTCGCGGTGCAGGTCGGGCAGCATCTCGGCGGAGACCGCGGTGACGAACTGGGCGTGGTGGGTGTGAAACACCCGGTAGGCGCGGGCGATCGCGTCGCGCTCGACCTCGGTGTGCAGCCCGTAGGCGTGTGCGATCGTCGCCACGCTGTCCGGGCCGCCGGGTGTGCCGGGGCGTGGGGTGCTCAGGCCGGCCGCCGCACCCCGGCCACGGCCCCGGCCCCGGCCCCGGCCCCGGCCCCGGCCCCGGACACCACACCAGCACCGGCCCGGGCCCCGGTGCCGCTCAGGTCGACGGTGGCCGGGGTGGCCGGGTCGAGGGCGTGTTCGAGCCAGGTCATGAAGGCCGGGTAGTCCGCGCTGCGGCTGACCCGCAGCCCCGTACCCGCTGCCCCACCCGCGTCGCTGGTGTCGGGGATGCTCCAGCGGCCGATGTCGTCCATCACGATGCGCGCGGTCGCGCTGCGCACGTACGGCAGCCCGAGCGCGGCGGACAGGGTCAGCGCGTCGTGCTGCAGCGTCGAGTCGTGGTGGTCGCGGTACCAGCGCTGCAGGTGCCCCTCCAGCAACACCGCCCACGACTCGGCACGGCCGGCAAGGCGCCGGTGCAGCGGGTGGGTGGCGTGCACGGCGATCTGCTCGGTAAAGGTGGTGTCGGACAAGACGAACCGTGGCTTGGCCAGGCGCCCGTCGGCGACCGCGGCCAGCACCCGGCGGGCGGCGTCGACGTCGAGACGAATGTTGTGCTCGGCCCGTTCCGGGCGCCGGTAGTGGATCGCCCCGCCCATCTGGGTCACCTGCAACCGGGCGGCGATCTCGGGGAGGTGATCACACACCTCGGCCAGGTTCGACAGGGGCGCCATCCCGACCCACCGGATCGGCCCATCGCAACGGCCGGCGAGCTCGGCGACCGCGGCCAGCACGGCATCTCGGCCACCGGGGGGAGGGGCGACAGTGGCCGGGATGAGGTCGGCGACGCAGAAGTAGTCGGTGTGTCCGGTCGTCGCGCCGGCGGCGACCGCGACGTCGCCGCGTCCGATGGTGTCGAGCAGGTGCCGGGCGAATCGGGCCCGCTGCCCGTATCCCCGCCCAGCAGGGTGGGTGGCGCGGTGGTTGGGGCCGGTCTCGTCGGCGGTGAGCACCAGGGCGAGTTCGCGACTGTGGCGGGCGGCCGCGACCAGGGCGAGGGCGTCATCGGCGTCGCCACCGATGTCGGTGTCGATGATGATCGGCGCCCCCACCGCGGGAACGCGGAGCTCGGCGGTCTGCAGCTGGGCCGCGGTGTCGGCGAGCGTGGTCTGGGGCAGCCGGCGCCCCAGCGCGATCATGGCCTCGCGGTGCTCACGCACCTGCTCGGCCGACAGGTCGTCTTCCGGGCCGCTCATCGGTGCCACCTCCCGATCTAGGTTCATTCTAGCGGCTTCGTAGTGCCGAACCCGGCTCACAACGCGGCTAGCGGGGGCAGGTCTCTGACCGTTCGGGGCCAGACTGTGGTGCTGGTACCCGCTGCGCATGATCGGCAGACGCCGATCATCGGGATCCTCGGCCAGCTACGGGCCGAAACCTCGACGGTCACAGTGGCTCGACAGCCGCCGCCCCGCACGGTCGCCAACCCCCCCCCGCGACCACGGCCCCTCGTCATCGACCGGGGCGATCCTCAGTGACCACGGTGGAGCCATTCCCAGTCGGTGCAGCTCAGGTGCGGCGCCACCACCAGGGAAGTGACGGGTCGACGGTGGGATTGTTCAGAGTTATGTCCAGGAACCGGGCGTCGAGCTGGGTGATCTGGCTGCGGAGCGATGCGCGACGATGCCGAGGTAGGGCGTGCAGAGCCTGCTCGAGGACATCTCGGCTGAACGGGCCGATGAACTGGACCCAGTCGTTGTTCTCTCGCTGGAGCGTCGAACGTGGCTTGAGGGTGACGCGACGCCACGAGAGAAGATCGGTGCGGACGCTGCCCGAGGTGAGCCGTGGTCGGTCGAGTCGGTCGAGCGCCCGGCTGGTCGAGAGCGGAACACCGCGTATCGCAGTCGGGCGCGGCTGACGCTGGTTTCTCGCCCGTACCTGGGCGGGGCGCCTACGCGGCATGGACCTTACGGATCGGAGCCATGCCTCCAGCCTCCCAGGATCCGGCAGTCGGGAGAAAGTTCAGGGGAGTCTGCCCTGTTCAGGGCCGTCTCCCGCGGGCGGGTCTGCCTCGATTCGGTCGTCGTGGGCGACGCACCTGGTCACTTCCGCCTGTGCGGCTGAGACACGCGATAATCTCCCGTTATCTGACCTATCCCGCGATCGCGGGCGCAGGTCCATGTCCAGGGAAGGGGCCCCGGATGAGCGTGGAGAAGGCCACCGATGCCCGCCCGGGCACCGACATGGGCCCCGATGCGGGCGCCGCGGCCGAGCCCGGGGTCGAGCTCGACACCGCGCTCGACACCGCGGTGCTGCCCGGTGGCGTCGCGGCCGCGGCCGCCCGGGCCGCGTCGCTGGCCGCGCTGGCCGCCCGCGCCGACGCCCACGCCACCGCCGCGCGCGCACCGCGCACCCGCGCCGCCTATGCGGGAGACTGGGCGCACTTCTCCCGCTGGTGTGCCGCAGCGGGGCTACCAGCGTTGCCGGCGGCGGTGGACACCGTGCGGCTCTACCTGGCCGACCTCGAGGCCACCCGCACCGCAGACGGGCAGGCGGTGTTCTCCCCGGCCACGATGGGCCGGCGCCTGGCCGCGATCGCCGCCGCCCACCACGACGCCGGCCACCCGTCCCCGACCCGCGACCCGGCCGTCGGTGCGGTGCTCACCGGGATCCGCCGCACCCGCGCCCACGCCACACACCAGATGCGCCCGCTCCTGCTGGACGACCTGCGCACCGTGCTCGCGGACATCGAGTTCGGGACGTGGCCGGCCGGGCTGATCGGCGCCCGCGACGCCGCCGCGCTGCTGATCGGATTCACCGGAGCGCTGCGCCGCAGCGAGCTCGCCGCCCTCACCGTCGCCGACGTGTCCTTCCACCCCGCCGACGGGCTGCACGTACACATCGCCCGGTCCAAGACCGACCAGACCAGTCGCGGCGCGACCGTGGTGCTGCCCTACGGCGCCCGGGCCGGGACCTGCCCGCCGTGCGCGGTGCTGCGCTGGATGGGGCTGCTCGCCGCCGCCCCGCACGGCCGCCCGGCCCTGATGCGCGCCGTCCTGGCCACCCCGCCCTGGCCCGACCTGGGCCACCTGTTCCCGCACCCCGACCCCACCGACGACCGCGCTGGTGACGCACGCACCTCCACGCCCGCCGACGCCGGCGCCGCGGGAACTCACGGGCCGGCGGCCCGGTCGTTCCGGGCCCCGGCACCCACGCTGGCGGGGCACACACCGCTGCTGCGGGCGATCCGCCGCGGCGGCACCCTCACCGACACCCCGATGACCGGCGACGCCCTGCACGCCATGGTCCGCCGCCGCGCCGAAGCCGCGGGCCTGCCGGGCCCGATGGGATTCCACTCACTGCGCGCCGGGTTCGTCACCACCGCCCGCCGCAACGGCGCCGACCACCGCTCGGTACGCCGCCAGACCCGCCACACCAGCGACGCCATGATCGAGACCTACGACCGCGACCACGCCCCGCTCGTGGGCAATGCCGTGACCCGGCTGGGCTTGTGAACGCTCTGAGTCGCTCTGGGTCCGGTGGAGGCTCCTGGCCTTGGAAACGAGGATGGAGTCATGCCGTCAGAACGAACTGCGGGCAAGCCCACGACGCGGCGGTACTCGCAGGAGGAGAAGGCCGCGGCGGTGCGGATGGTCCGCACGCTGCGCGCTGAGCTGGGCCACGATCACGGTGTGGTGAAGCGGGTGGCCGATCAGCTCGGTTACGGCGCGGAGTCGGTGCGGTTGTGGGTGCGCCAGGCTGACATCGACGACGGCCACCAGCCCGGCGTGTCCACGGACGAGGCGGCCCGGGTGCGTGAGCTCGAGCAGGAGGTCCGGGAGCTGCGGCGGGCCAACGAGGTGCTCAAGCGGGCTGCGAGTTTCTTCGGGTCAGTGCCACGATGATCATGCCTGGCGGGGTTCGCTCCTTTCTTCGGCGCCCGCCGCGGTAGTGGTTGACCACGGGGTGGTTTCTCGGCGATGTGCGGCCCCGCCAGGCGTCCGGATCGCCCGAGCGCGTGGCCTGATAGGAGCGTGCGCTCGGCCCAACTGAGGCGTGCCCGTTCTCGGGCGATGCGGAGGACCGAACGCTCGAACGTCAGGAGTCCGGAGTCTCGTGGTCATGATCGGAACCGACTCACACAAGCGCACCCATACCGTCGTCGCCTCAGTGCCACGATGATCATGCCTGGCGGGGTTCGCTCCTTTCTTCGGCGCCCGCCGCGGTAGTGGTTGACCACGGGGTGGTTTCTCGGCGATGTGCGGCCCCGCCAGGCGTCCGGATCGCCCGAGCGCGTGGCCTGATAGGAGCGTGCGCTCGGCCCAACTGAGGCGTGCCCGTTCTCGGGCGATGCGGAGGACCGAACGCTCGAACGTCAGGAGTCCGGAGTCTCGTGGTCATGATCGGAACCGACTCACACAAGCGCACCCATACCGTCGTCGCCCTCAATGAGGTCGGCCGCCGCCTCGGCGAGCTCACCGTGGCCGCGACCTCGGACGGGCACTTGAAGCTGCTGGCCTGGTCGGCCAAGTGGGGTGAGGTCGCCTTCGCGCTCGAGGACTGCAGGCATCTGACCCGCCGTCTGGAGCGGGATCTGCTCGGCGCGGGCGCCCGAGTGATACGCGTACCGACCCGGCTGATGGCCGGAGCACGCCGTGGTGGTCGGGAGCCGGGCAAGTCTGACCCCATCGACGCCGAGGCCGTCGCGCTCGCCGCGCTGCGGCACGACGACCTCCCGGTCGCTGAGCTCGACGGGCCGGCCCGCGAGGTCCGGCTCCTGGTCGATCACCGCCGAGACCTTGTCGCCGAACGCACCCGCATCCAGAGCCGGCTGCGCTGGTACCTGCATGAACTCGACCCGACCCTGGCCGTGCCCAGCCGTGGGCTGCGCCGATTCTGCGTCATGGACGCCCTCGCCGAGACCCTGGCCGGACACAGCGGAGTGCTCGTGCGCGTCTGCCGTGAGCAGCTCGCGCGCTGCCGCGAACTGACTGTGCAGATCAACGGACTCGAAGGCGAACTGCGCACGCTGATGCGGCGCCTGGCCCCGACGCTGCTCGCGCTGCCCGGATGCGGGGTGCTGTCCGCCGCGACCCTGTTCGCTGAAACCGCCAGGGCCAGCAGGTTCCGCTCCAAGGACGCCTACGCCCGCTTCACCGGTACCGCCCCGATCCCGGTCTGGTCAGGCAACACCGCCGGGAAGGTCCGGCTCAACCGCGGCGGCAACCGCACCATGAACTGCGCCCTCCACATGATCGCCGTGACCCAGACACGCGGCATCGGACCCGGCGCCGTCTACGTCGAGAAACTCACCGCAGCGGGCAAGACCCGCACCGAGGCGCTGCGGCTGCTCCGCAGACGGCTCTCCGATGCCGTCTTCGCAGCCCTGCGCGCCGACGAGCCAGCGCACAACGCTGTGACGGCAAGGCCTGCCGAATCGGAGCATGACGATCTTGTGGTTGCGGCTTGACATAGGAGCATCGCGGAGCTCGACCGCCAGTACCGCAGATAGTGGAGTTCATCGACGCCCACCGTGACGAGGTCGTGGAGGGGCGCCGGCTCGGGGTCGAGCTCATCTGCCGTGTGCTGCAGGTGGCCCCGAGCAGCTACTACGCGTCCAAGACCCGCCCGGCCTCGGCGCGGGCCAGGCGGGATGCCGAGCTGACCCCGCTGCTGGTCGGGTTGTGGGAGAACAACTACCGCGTCTACGGGGCGCGCAAGCTCTGGAAGGCGGCGCGGCGCGCCGGCCTGGATGTCGGGCGTGATCAGGTCGCCCGCCTGATGCGTACGGTGGGGATTGAGGGCGCACGCCGGACGAAGCGGGTCCGCACCACGCGGGCGGATCCGGTCGCGGCCCGGCACCCGGACCTGGTCGAACGCCGGTTCCGGGCCGAGGCGCCGAACCGGTTGTGGGTCACCGACCTGACCTACGTGCCGACCTGGGCCGGCGTGGCCTACGTGTGCTTCATCGTCGACGCCTTCTCGCGGATGATCGTGGGCTGGCGGGTCGCCGGGCACATGCGCACCAGCATGGTGCTCGATGCGCTGGAGATGGCCCGCTGGTCGCGCGGTGCCCGGCTGCCGGATCTGCGCTGTCACAGCGATGCGGGAGCCCAGGGCGGATTCAACTGGTCGTCGCAACACCTCGATCATGGAGGTGTTCGGCAGTGGCGACGAAGGACTGGATCGCGAAGACGAGCGAGGTGCCCGAAGGGGCTAGACGTCAGTGGCGGGCGGATCGGGCGTTGCGGCCCCCGATGCGTTCGCCTGGGCGGCCCGAGCCCTCGCGTGCGGTGCAGCGGCAGTTCTGGCGGTTGATCGCGACGGGCATCACCTCAGCCGAGGCGGCGCTGAAGGTGGGCGTGTCTGTGCCGGTCGGCGCACGGTGGTTTCGCCACGCTGGCGGTATGCCTCCGATCTCACTGGCCGAGCCCAGCGGCCGCTACTTGTCCTTCGAGGAGCGTGAGGAGATCGCGATCCTGCACGCCAAGAACACGGGAGTGCGCGAGATCGGCCGGGCGATCGGGCGTGACCCGGGGACCGTCTCTCGCGAGCTGCGTCGCAACGCGGCCACCCGGGGAGGGAAGGCGGAGTACCGAGCGCTGGTGGCGCAGTGGAAGGCCCAGCAGGCAGCGAAACGACCGAAGACCGCGAAGCTCGCGAGCAACGACGAGCTGCGGGAGTACGTGCAGGAGCGGCTCGCTGGGGGCGTGCGCCGGCCGGACGGCAGCATCGTCGTTGGGCCGGAGCCGCCAGCATGGAAGGGGCTGAACAAGCCGCATCGGCAGGATCGGCGGTGGGCGACCGCGTGGAGTCCGGAGCAGATCTCGCACCGTTTGAAGGTCGATTTCCCGGATGATGAGTCCATGCGCATCAGCCACGAGGCGATCTACCAGTCGCTGTTCATCCAGGGCCGTGGCGCGCTCAAACGCGAACTCGTCGCCTGCCTGCGAACAGGACGTGCGCTGCGGCAGCCGCGGGCTCGCGCGCAGAATCGCCCGCAAGGACACGTCACCGCCGATGTCGTGTTCTCGAAGCGCCCCGCAGAGGCGGCGGACCGTGCTGTTCCCGGGCATTGGGAAGGCGACTTGATCATCGGCACCGGTCGCTCCGCCATCGGCACGATCGTAGAACGCAAGAGCCGCTCGACCCTGCTGGTGCACTTGCCGCGGCTGAACGGCTGGGGTGAGACCCCGCCGGTCAAGAACGGTCCCGCGCTGGGCGGATACGGCGCCGCGGCGATGAACGCCGCCCTGACCATGTCGATGACGACGCTGCCCGAACAGCTCCGCCAGACGCTCACCTGGGATCGCGGCAAGGAGCTCTCCGGACACGCCCAGTTCGCGCTCGAGACAGGCACGAAGGTGTTCTTCGCCGACCCCCACTCACCCTGGCAGCGGCCGACGAACGAGAACACCAACGGGCTTCTGCGGCAGTACTTCCCGAAGGGCACAGATCTCTCGCGCTGGTCCGCCGAAGATCTCGAAGCCGTCGCCCTCGCGCTCAACAACAGGCCCCGCAAGAGCCTCGACTGGAAGACCCCCGCCGAAGTGTTCGAAGAGCAGCTACGCTCACTCCAACAACCCGGTGTTGCAACGACCGGTTGAACCCAGGCAGTTCACATCGGTGCGCTACGGCGAGCGCCTGGCCGAGATCGGCGCGGTCCCGTCGATCGGCAGCGTCGGGGACTCGTTCGACAACGCCCTGGCCGAGACCGTGAACGGCTACTACAAGGCCGAGCTCATCCGCGGTCCCACCCGAGACGGTCCGTGGAAGACCGTTGAGGACGTCGAGCTCGCGACACTGGGCTGGGTGCACTGGCACAACCATCAGCGCCTGCACGGCTACCTCGACGACCGGCCTCCGCACGAGTACGAGCAGGCGTTCTACGCTGCCCACCGGGACGACCAACAGCCGGTCGGAATCCCATAGCGCGGGTCTCCATCAGACCCAGAGCGGCTCAGGCAGCCATCTCAGCGCGATCGCGGTCTGCAAGATCCGCGAACGCGCCTCGCACGGCGGGCGCCCGGGCGGGGCGGCCCGACTGCCTTAACCGAGCCTTAGCCTGGGCGTATGGCTTCGGCGACTAATCCCTCTGCCCCCTACGACAAAATCGACGCCATCGCGGCTGCCTGGTTGCGGGAGCGCCCCGGTACCCCGGTCGGAGGTATGCAGGTCGTCACCCGGGTTTGGCAGCTCGCCAAGCTGTTCGGTGACGCACGACGGCGGGTGGTTACCGAGGAGGGCGCCGACCTAGCGACCCTCGACCTGCTGAGCACTTTGCGGCGGGCCGGTCAGCCATACGAGCTCAGTACCCGTGAGCTTGCCCAGCAGAGCATGGTGACGGCGGGAGCGATCTCGCAGCGGCTGGCCCGCGCCGAGCGCGACGGCCTCATCCGCCGCACCCGTGCCTCCGGCGCGCGGACCGTCGTCGTCACCCTGCTCGACGACGGGCACCGGCTGGTCGAGCGTCTCGTCGGTCGGGTGGCAGAGACCGATGAGTCCCTCCTTGCGGGGCTGAGCGAGGACCAACGCCGGAGTCTGGACGCGTTGCTGACCCAGGCCCTCGACGACCTGTACCGGCGATTCGGGTCTCAGTCAGTGACGCACGTAGGGCTCGAGTAACCAGGACCTGTTACGGCAGAGTCAGGCCGTACCGCGAGAGCCAGAGATCCAGGCTGACCGCTGTCTCCATCCCGTTGCGCTGCAGCTGGGATCCGAACGACCCGGCCGGCTCGTCGAGCATCACCTCCAGCCCGCCCCGGTCGATCACATCCAGTGCGGGCGAACCGGTATCGAGCAGGTGACGGACGCGCTCCCGGAGGTCCTTCTCGTAGCGCCTGTCCGCAGTCGTCGGGTATGGGCTCTTGCGCCGGTGGACGACGCTGTCCGGGAGTAATCCCTCCGCGGCGCGGCGGAGAAGTCCCTTCGGCTCGCCGTCAAGTGCTTTCCAGGACCACGGAACATTATAGACGTAACCCACAAGTGCCTTGTCGCAGAACGGCACCCTCACCTCAAGACCGGCGGCCATGCTGAGTCGATCCTTACGGTCCAGAAGAATTGGTAGCCATCTCGTTAGGTTGAGGTGAATCATCTCGCGCATGCGACGTTCATGCGGATCGTCTCCGTCCGCGTGCGGAACCTCCGATTGTGCGTCGCGGAGTCGACTAGCGCGATATTCGTTGAACTGCACCTCCCGTCGGAACTCCTCGGTGAGCAACTCCGGTGGAGCGGCCTGCATGCGCGACAGCCAGGGGTAGGTGTCGCGCCGCACGTCCGGGTCCTCGAACCAGACGTACCCACCGAAGATCTCGTCCGCCGACTCGCCGGACAGCGCGACCGTGGAGTGCCGTCGGATCTCCCGGAACAGCAGCAGCAGCGACGTGTCCACGTCGCCGAACGTGAATGGGGAGTCGTTCGCCTCCAGGACTCCCAGCCGAGCCTCCGACGACATCAGCTCGTCCGCATCGATGCGGATGGTGCGGTGGTCGGTACCAAGGTGCTGCGCCACCTGCTCGGCGTACGGGGAGTCCCGCGCGGGCCGGAACTCGTCGGACCGGAAGTCCTTGTCCGCGCCGACGAAGTCCACGGCGAACGTCCGCAACGCGTCGATGCCGACGGCGGGGTCGGCGAACGCAGCGATCAGGCTCGAGTCGAGCCCACCCGAGAGCAGCGAGCACAAGGGCACGTCGGCCACCGTCTGCTGCCGGACCGCGCGGCCCAGATGCTCCCGCACCGTGTCGACTGTGGTCGGCAGGTCGTCGGTGTGTGGACGACGTTCGAGCTGCCAGTAGCGCAGGGTCCGGACACCGTTCGCGCCCACGACCTGCATCGTTCCCGGCTCGATCTCGCAGATGTCGCGGAAGGGCGTGACGGTCGGCGTACCCATCAGGCCGAGCAGGTCGGCGAGGCCGTGCGGGTCGACGTTACGGCCGACGTCTGGGTGCGCCAGCAGGGCCTTCGGCTCGGAGCCGAACACGATCCCATCCGCCGTGCGGGCCACCGAGAGTGGCTTGACCCCTAGCGGATCGCGAGCGAGGAGCAACTTCTGCCTGCGGTCGTCCCAGAGAGCGAACGCGAAGATCCCGTCGAGGCGCTCGACGAACGCGTCGGACCACTCCAGGTAGGCCCGAAGCACGACCTCGGTGTCCGAGCGGGTGCGGAAGGCATGACCGCGCGCGGTCAGCTCCCGCCGCAGGTCGTCGAAGTTGTACACCTCGCCGCTGTAGCTGAGCACGACGTGCGGCGCGGCCGGCGTGTCCGCCATGGGCTGCACGCCACCCTCCAGGTCGATGATCGCGAGACGCCGGTGCCCGAGGACCGCGTGCCGTCCGTGCCACGCACCCTCGGCGTCTGGCCCCCGACAGGCGAGCGGGTCGAGCATCCGGTTGATCACACCGGCGGACGGATCGGTCGGTCGACCGAGGTCGACCCATCCCGCAATACCGCACATAGAGCCTCCCGATCGAGTTTCACGGCAGTGAGAGAACCCGAGTAAGGAGCTGGCGTCAAGCGACGGAGAATTGAACTCAAAACGAACTCGAGTTCAGGATCAAGTGACGTGCGCCATAGAGGTTGTAGTTGATCATTTAGATCTATACGTTGAAGTCGATTCCATTCGCTAGGGTGTTCAATGTGTTTGTCGAGCATCCGCGGGAAAGACAAATCGGGGGCTGTGTCGGATGCTGATCGCCGATGAGCGCAGAATGACGATTCTCAGGGAAGCGCAGGCTGAGTACGCGCCACCACGCAATACGATCCCGGAGCCGGAGTACTACGAGTCTCGGTTGAGGTCGTCCTGGGACCGGGCGCGCCGCAGCGCGGCGTACCGCGGCCTCCCGGACTTTTCGATGCGGGAGTTCGAGAACCTCCCAATCACGACGAAGGGCGCGCTCAAGGCCGCACCGCTGGACTTCACGACCGTCGAGCTCGGGGCGAGCCACAAGTATTACGAGACCACCGGGACGTCCGGCCGTCCGACTCCTACCCCCCGCCTGGTTGAGGACGTCATCTGGAACGTCGTCTCGGTCGCGGAAGCGTGGCGGGACGTCGTCGAGGACGGCGACCGGGTTGCGATCCTGCTCCCGTCGGACTTGGTCCCCGTCGGGGACCTGGTCGTCGGCGTGTGCGAGTACCTGGGGGTGTCGCACGTCCGGGCCTACCCGTTCACGACCGGGATCGCCGACTGGGACCGGATCGCCGAGATGTGGCGCACCTTCCGCCCCACGGTCGTGTTCGTCGCACCCGGCGTGGCAATGCACATGACGCGTCTGGCGAAGAGCCGGGGCGAACTCGCCGACCTGCGGTCGTCGACGCGTGTGCTGATGCTGCTCGGCGAGGTCAGCACGGAGCCGTTCCGGGACCGGCTCGGGCAGTGGTGGGGTGGCGAGGTCCACGACGCCAGCTACGGCAGCACCGAGACTGGGACGCTCGCCGCGACGTGCGCCCGGAGCAGGCTGCACCTGCTGCCGTCCGCTGCGTACTTCGAGCTTTCCGACGGGACCTCGACCACCCCCGCACGCGGCTCCGGTGCCGGCAACCTAGTCGTCACGCCGTTGCGCTTACACGCCCGCCCGCTGCTGCGGGTGGACACCGGCGACGTCGTCGACCTCGAGGTCGGGTGCCCGTGCGGCAGCGCCGTGCCGATTGTGCAGGTGCACGGCCGGGCCGCCGAGGAGATCACGGTGAGCGGTGTCGCACTGGCGGTGCGGGACGTCGAGACGATCGTATTCGGCAGCGCCCCGGTGACCACCTACCTCGTTGAGGTCGACGAGACGCGTGACTGCGCCCGCCTCTTGCTCGAGCGGGATGTCGACAGCGATCGGGAACAGGAGCCGCTCCTAGCGGACCGGATCCGGCGCCACTCGCAGGAACACCTCGGGCTCGAGTGGGACGACGTCGTCTTCCTCAACTCGCTGCCTGCCGCCGCGAAAAGCGGTGCGTCGCAGAAGAGCTGGAAGCGCTCCAACGTCCGGTTCGTCGGAGCCGACCGATGATCGCGCCGAAGTCTCTGCGGATCGCGCGTGCTCCCGCCGGACCGGGGCAGGGTACCGGCGAGCCGGATCTATGGTGCACCTACGCAGCGGTGCGCACACTTGGCTGGCTGGACCGGCTCCCCGACGTCCGGGCTCCCGAGTCGACCGCGCGCTACCTGCGGTCGCGGCGGAACGCCGACGGCGGGTACGCATGGAGCCGAGGCATGGCCTCCGACGCGTGGGCCACGTTCTACTGCACCCAGGCGCTGCGCGACCTCGGGACCCCGGTCGACGACACGGCCGCGACCGAGGAGTGGCTGGGCGCCACCTGGACGGGGCATGCCTACGGGATGCAGCCCGGGCAGCACGCCGACGTGTGGGCGACGCATTTCTCGGTGAGGACCCAGGTCCGGGTGTGCGGGGGCCCGGTCCCCGACCCGGAGGCGCTGCAGTCCTGGCTGGGCGGCCTACAGGACGCCGATGGAGGTCTGTGCTGGACCCCCGAGCACGCGGCCAGGGGCCGGGGTCCGGACGTCCGGGCCTGCTACTACGGCGTGGTCGCCTGGCTCGAGGCCGGCCTCGGCGGCAAGGCGCCGTGGGACGTCGACCGCCTCGTCGCGTGGATGCGCGGCATGCAGGGCGACGACGGCGGGTTCCGGCTGCACGTGAATGCCGGTACGCCGTGCCTGTGGGCGACCTACCGGGCGACCGGCGCGCTGCACGCGCTGGGGGCCGGGCCGACCGACCCGGACGGCTGTGCGGCCTGGATCGACGCCCGTCGTGCGGAGGGCGGTGCCTTCGTCCGCTGGCCGGGGTACGACCAGGAGGACGTCTGGGCCTCGTTCTGCGCGGTCGGAGCGCTGCGCGCGATCGGCGCGACGACGGCGGACGTCGCTGACACCGTTGTCGACCGGATCGGCGAGTTCGCGTGCGACACGGGCGGTTACACCTATGTCCCGCCGGCCCGTGCCGGCGACGCGCTGAGCACAGCCGCAGCCGTGCTGACCGAACCGGACGACCCGCAGGCCCCGGAGCTGCGTCGTTGGCTGGAGGACTGCCGGCTACCCAACGAGGACGGCGTCATGTACATGCCAGGCCGGGGGAGCGAGGTCCGCTGCACGCTGTGGGCGCTCGCCGCCGGCGCACACGAGTCGGACCTGGAGGCACTGGCCGAAGTTGCCGCCTGGGTGGGTGAGTTGCAGAACCCCGATGGCGGTGTCGGCTACTGGGAGGGACGCGGCTCCGACCTGGTCTCGACCGTGGCCGCCCTGGAGATCCTGCGCCTGACCGGGTCCGCGCCCGACGCCATCGTCGACACCGAGCTGCTGCGCGATTTCGTCCGCTCCTGCCGCCACGGCTCCGCGCACGACGACACCGGGTACGGCAACGTCCCGGGTGGCCCGGCTCGCCTCCGCTCAGGCCTGCACGCGCAGCGGGCACTGCACCTGCTGGGCGACGACCGGGCTGGCCCGGTCTGCGCGTTGCTCGCTCGGCACGAGGTCCGCGGCGGCGGGTTCGCCGACTCCGGCAACCGCATCCCCGACCTGCTCTCGACCTACGAGGCGGTGGTTACGGCCGCGCGGTTCGGCCTCCCGCTGGACCGGGACCGGTTGCGAGTGTTCGCCGACCGAGTCGGCGGCCCGAACGGAACGAGCTGGAGTCCGCTGGCCCCGGACGACGGCGGTCCGCTGGCCCGCTGCCTGGGAGCGCTGCTCGGCCGCTGGCTGACTGATCGCGGAGCGCCGCCACCCGCACTAACGCTGTCCTGAGCCCGGGAGCCCGCAAGGAGTCGACCATGCCGACCATCGACATCGAGACCGCGCCGGCACTGTCCGGGCGCGAACGCCGCGGAGTCGCGGTCCGCCTGACTCGCTGGCTGACCGACCGGGGGGTTACCGCGGCACACGTCATCGTCCGGTTCGCCACCGCCGAGCCGTCCGCGATCCACTCCGGTGGCCTGCCGATCGAGACCCTCGCCCGCGGCGACGGCCTACACCACGCCACCGTCGTCTGTCGGATCGCGCCCGACCGCGACCGGGAGTTCCGTGACGGCCTCGCACACGCCTTGGCCGAGGCACTGCACAGGGACGAGCGGACCGCCCTATTCACAGTCGAGTTCCGCGTCACTGACCCGTCCGAGGTCTACCTCGGCAGCGGGTCGGAGCTGCGCCAAGCCGCCACCATCGCCACAGGAGGACACACATGAGCACCACCCTGAACGAGGACGTCATCGGCCGGGTCCGGTCGGTCGTCGCCACCGCGCTCAAGGTCGATCTCGATCCGGTCGGTGCCGACGACGACCTGGCCGAGGCTTTGGGCGGACGCTACGACAGCCTCGCCGCGCTGGAGGCCGTCACCGCGGTCGAGAACGAGTTCGGGCTCGAGGTCGACTTCGTCTCCGACGACGTCCGGCACTGGTTCTCCACCATCGGGCGGATGTCCGGCTTCGTCCGCGAGCGCCTGGAGGACCGCGCGGCCCTGGGCGGGCCCCGATGATGGGGGAGACGCGTTTCGAGACCTCCGGGACGACGGGACGACCCCGCGGCTGGAACCGCACCCGTGAGCAACTCGACGCCGAGGTGCGACTCGTGTCCGAGACCGTGCTCGGGCCGGTCGACCGGATCGTGTGCTTCGCCCCGCCGCGACACCTCTACGGCACGTTGTTCGGACGGATCCTCCCGACACTGCTCGGGGTGCCGGTCACGGACGCGTGGGCCGACCCACTCGCGCCGCCTCCAGTGCTGACGGGCCGCGTCCTGCTGGTCTGCCTGCCCGCGACCTGGCCGGTGCTGCAGCGCAGCCCCGGCCGCCTGGACGCCGCCGATGAGGTCGTGGCGCTACACAGCACAGCCGCCGTGCCGCGAGCCGCCCACGAGGTGGCCGCCCAGTGTCACGCGGTGGAGCTGCTCGGCTCGACCGAGACCGGCGCCGTCGCCCACCGCCCGATCACCGCTGAGGGAGATCCGCACGAGCCGTGGCAGCTTCTACCGGATGTGCAGGCCGACCTCGACGGCACTCACGAGCGTCTATTGGCTGTGTCCGGACCGCGCCTGGCCCGGCCGGACGGGGCGGCCCACCCGCCCGAGGTGATCACGATGCCCGACGTGGTGCGGCCGGATGGCGACCGCCGGTTCGCGCGGCTCGGCCGGAACGCCGGAATGGTGAAGGTAAACGGCCGCCGGTGCCTGCTCACCGACATCGAGGAGTACGTCCGCCGCGCCGTTCCGGGGTGCGACGCCGTTGCCGTGCCGACCCCCGACGCTATACGCGGCGAGCACTACTGCCTGTACTACAGCGCGGCGGACACATCGGAGGCGGAGCTGCGTACCCGGTTCGCGGCCGTCGCGCCGGCCGGCACACCCGCTCCGCACACCATAACGAGGCTGGACCGGGTGCCACGGCAAGCCTGGGGCGAGCTCGCCCATGAGCGTCTGCGCGCTGAGCCGGTGATTACGTGAGCGCCGCCGTTCCGAACCTGCCGCGACCGGCCGACCAGCTGGCCGGCTACGCGGTCGGAGCGTTCCGGCCGGACGCGGCACCTCCGACGCCGCCTCCGGAGATCATGATGGCGCTCGCCGACCGGATCCGGGCCCGTCGCTCCGGCGAGCTGTCAGCTCAGAGATGGCGCGATGTCGACGACGCCTGGTTTCGCGTCGCCGACCGCCGCTACAACGCCGTCGTCGCCCGTCACCCGTTGCCGCTGCAGGCGCCGCCTCTCCGGATCGGGGTGAAGGACACCGTCGACGTGGCCGGGTTCCCCACCACGCTGGGCCTGCGCCACCACCGCCACCATCCGCGCGAGACCGTTGGCGCCCTGCGCGAACTGGACCCCGGTCTCGCGGCCGTCGTGGCCAAGGTCGTCACGACAGAGCTGAACATCGGCGTCGGATCCGGATGCGTGAACCCGTACATCCCCGACATCGACCCGGCGGGATCGAGCACCGGCGCAGGCGTGGCCGTCGCGGCCGGACTGTGCGACCTGGCTCTCGGCACCGACGTGCTCGGATCCGTCCGCTGGCCGGCCGGCCACACCGGGACAGTCGGGCTGCGCACCACCCACCGTACGTCGGCGCTGAACGGGGTGTTCCCACTGTGCCCGCCGATGGACGCGCTGGGCTGGGTCGCCCGGTCGGCCGAGGACCTGGCGGTCGCAGCCGACGCACTCGCACCCCGGGTCGCCGGACCGAGCGGCCCGAACGGTTCGCCTCCGGTCACCGTCGGGGTCGTCGCGGAGGCGCTCGACGCCAGCTCGCCCGTCATGGCCGCCGCCGCCCGGGCTGCTGAGCAGCTCCTCATCGCGGTCGGCTACCGCACCCGCGAGGTCGAGCTCGGCAATCTGTGGGACGCCCGAGGACCGGCGTGGGAGCTGTGCGCCCGCGAGGCATGGGACGCCTACCTCATCTGGCGGGACTGGATCGACGTCGAGCTGAAGGAGTCCACACACACCGCGCTCGAGGTCGGGTCTGAGGTCGGTGACGACAGGTACCGCACGGCACTGGACAGCCTGCGTGGACACCGCGCGGGCATCGGCGACCGCTTCGAGGCTTCCGGCGCCGACGTCTGGCTGATGCCGCTGGACCCGAACCCGCCACCGAGCGTCGCCCGGGCGAGATCCACCACCTCGACGATCCCGCGCCGGGGGGACGACGACTACGCGTACCGGGTCGGCTTCACCCCGGTGGCGAGCTTCGCAGGCCTGCCCGCGCTGACGCTGCCGGTGCGCCGGGGGGAGTCCGACGGCGCACCGTTGTGCGTGCAGCTGGTCGGCCGGCCAGGCGCGGACCACGCGCTGATCGGACTCGCCCGCGCGATCGAGAGGCATCGACCCGACCTGCATTTCGTCCCGAGTTGACCAGCGTCATCCGGCTCTCACGCCGTCGAGGGGAAACACCATGTCATCCACCCACCTGCTCCGCGCGGCCATGGCCGCACACCAACCCGAGTGGTACTCGCTCGATCTGCTCCGCACCGTGCTCGGCGAGCTCGCCGGCCGGCCCGGACTCGTCCGCCCTGCGGCTTGCGCGACGCTGCGGGGCGAGCTCAGCCGCGCCGGTCGCGGCGAGGCGTTCGTGGTGCAGGCAGGTGACTGCGCGGAGAGGTTCGCCGACGCGTCGTCCGGCACCACGCGGCGCAAGATCGACCAGTTCGACGCGTTGACAGCCCGGTCCGTGGCGGCGGGAGGGATACCGGTCGTCCGGATCGGGCGGATCGCCGGCCAGTACGCCAAGCCCCGGTCCACTCCGACCGAACAGCTCGCCGACGGCAGATCCGTCCCGGTCTACCGTGGCGACGCGGTCAACGGTGAGCGACCAGACCCGGCGGACCGCCGTGCCGACCCGGCCCGCCTGCTCGACGCCTACGACCGCTCCGCCGACGTGCTCGACGTGCTCGACGGGCACGCCGTCGGCGGCGGCGAGCCGGTGTGGTCCAGCCACGAAGCGTTGCTGCTGGAGTACGAGGAGAGCCTGGTCCGGCCCGACCGGGAGGGAGGGCGGCTCGGGTCGTCCGGGCACCTGCTCTGGGTCGGCGACCGGACCCGCCAGCTTGACCACGCGCACGTGGACTTCCTGCGCTCGGTGCGCAACCCGGTCGCGGTCAAGATCGGCCCGTCGGTCGCCCCGGGGGACGTCACGGCGCTCGTCCGCGCCCTGGACCCCCAGCACGAAACGGGCCGACTCACGCTGATCGCCAGGATGGGGCGTGACCGGGTCCGCGAGCACCTCGATCGGGTACTCGCCGAGCTCGGCGAGCGGGCCCGGGACGTGGTCTGGCTGGTCGACCCCATGCACGGCAACACGCTGGTGAACCGCGCAGGGCAGAAGACCCGGGTCGTCGGCGACATGGTCGATGAGATCGACGACGCAGCCGGGGTGCTCAGCACACACGGGTGCCTGCTCGCGGGCGTGCATCTCGAGACGACCCCCGACCCGGTCGCCGAGTGTGTCGCCACGCACGAAGACCTCGTCGCACGATCACCGCTGCCGGAGTACCGCAGCGCCTGCGACCCACGACTTGGGCCTACCCAGGCGGCGACAGTCGTGGAGCACGCGGCACGGGCCGCCAGACGCACGCGTACAATTTAGATCTAAATTTAGATCGTCGACGTAGGGACCCTCATGGACGCAACGACCACGGCGGCCACGTCGCGGCCGCGGATGACGACGCTCGGCCTCGCCACGGTCTTATTGGTGGCCTTCATCGGGCAGGTCGACATGTTCATTGTGAACGTGGCAGCGCCTGGCATCCAACGCGATCTCGGCGCGACCTTCGAAGAGCTCCAGTTCGTTGTTAACGGCTACGTCATCGTGTATGCCGCCGGGATGGTGCTCGGCGGCCGCGCCGGGGACCGCTTCGGGCACCGGCGGGTCTTCAACCTTGGCGTCGTCGCGTTCGCGGTGACGTCGGCCCTGTGCGCCGTCGCCCCGAACGCGCCGCTGCTGATTGTGGCCCGCGCGCTGCAGGGCGCGGCTGCGGCCGCGATGATGCCGCAGGTCCTCTCCATGCTGCACGCGAACTACCCGGCTGGGCCGGAGCGCAGCCGCGCGGTCGGTGCGTACGGCGCGTCCATCGGCCTGGGCGTGATCGCCGGGCTGATCGGGGGCGGCCTCCTGATGGCCGGCGACATCGCCGGGCTGGGCTGGCGGTCTGTGTTCCTGATCAACGTGCCGATCTGCGTCGTCGCCCTGGTGGGCTCTTGGGTCAGCGTGCCGGAGAGCCGTGGAGCACGCGCGCAACGGCTCGACCTGGTCGGTGCGCTGCTCGCCGCCGTGCTGCTGCCCGCAGTGCTGGTCCCGCTCGCGGTCGGTGGGAGCCTGGGGTGGCCGGTCTGGACGTGGGCCTGCCTGACCGCGTCGGTCATAGTGCTGGTCGGGCTCGTCCGGCACCAGCGGGCGCTGGAGCGCCGTGACCTCGACCCGATCATCCCACCGCGGCTGTTCGCACGGCCGGGGTTCAGCCTGTGCATGCTCCTAGTGGTGCTGTTCTTCGCCGGGAACGCGGGCCTGTTCCTGGTCCTGACCTACCATCTGCAGGCCGGGCTGGAGCTCGGCCCGCTGGCCACCGGCCTGGTCTTCACGCCACTCGGTGCCGGCTTCGTGCTGGGGTCGACGGTGAGCAAGGGGCTCGTCGCCCGGTTCGGCTCCCGGGTCTCCGTGGCCGGTGCGCTGCTGATGACCGCGAGCCTGGTCGTCGTGCCGCTGGTCACCGGCGTCGAGCACGGGCTGCAGGCTTGGCTCCTAGCTGCGGTGCTTGGGGTGTCCGGCATCGGGCAGGGGCTCGTGGTGGCACCACTGGTCGACACGGTGCTGTCGCTGGTTCCATCGGACGAGTCCGGTGCCGGGTCGGGCGTGTTCAATACGCTGACCCAAGCAGGGATGGCGTCCGGTGTCGCCGTAATCGGTGCGGTCTACCAGGGAGTGCTCGGGACAAATCCGGAGGCGCCGGACGTCCCTCTGACGTTCGAGCAATTCCGCTCCGCTTTCGACGGCGCATCCTGGGTGCTCGCGATACTCGCTGTCGTCACGGCCGTGCTGGTCGCACGCGTGGGTCGGATCGCGGACCGGGTTCGTGCAGCAGCCCCCGCAACGGCGAGCGGAGCCAGTACCCGATGACGGGACCGGCGCAGGGCGGGCCTCTGCGGATCGGCGCGGGCCCGCTCGATCTCGACGTCGTGGTCGGGGCCGCCCGCCGGGCCGGAACCCGGTGCGAGCTGGATGCCACCGCGCTGGACCGGATGCACCGGTCGCGACGCACGAAGCTAGACGCGCTCGCGAACGACATCCCGATCTACGGGGTGACGACGGGGTTCGGCGACAGCGCGAACCGCCAGATCGCGCCCAGACGGGCCGCCCGCCTGCAGGAGAACCTGATCCGCTGCCACCTGAACGGGACCGGACCGGCCGCCCCGCCGGACGTCGTGCGGGCGACGATGCTGATCCGTGCGAACAGCCTCGCCCGCGGGGTGTCCGCGATCAACCCCGCGGTCGTCGAACGGCTGCTCGACCTGCTCGCGCACGACGTGCTGCCAGTCGTGCCCCAGCGCGGCTCAGTGGGGGCCAGCGGCGACCTCGTCCCGCTGAGTCACGTCGCGGCCGCGCTCCTCGGAGAGGGGGAGGTCGACCGCGACGGGGACCGCGCACCGGCCGTGGACGCGCTCGCCGCAGCCGGAATCCCGATCAGCGAGCCGGAGGCGAAGGACGGGCTCGCGCTGATCAACGGCACGTCGTTCTCGACGGCCGTCGCCGTTCTGACCCTCGCCGAGGCGGAACGGTTCGCCGAGGTCGCGGAGATCGCGACGGCGACGGCGATCGAGGCCGTCCGCGGAAACCGCGGGCACCACGCGGCGTTCCTGCACGCTCAGAAACCGCACCCGGGCCAGGTCCGGGCCGCGGCGCGGATAACCGAGCTGCTCGACGGGTCGCGACTGGCACTTGATCACACGCAGCTCCTCGCGAAGAACCCACCGCTCGGGGACGCGGCCGTCGTAGACCTCGACCGCGCGATCCAGGACCGGTACTCACTGCGGTGCGCGCCGCACGTGATCGGCGTCCTACACGACACGACGGAGTGGGTACGCCGATGGCTGACCGTCGAGGTGAACTCGGCGAACGACAACCCGCTATTCGACCCCGACTCCGCCGACGTGTACAGCGGAGGAAACTTCTACGGTGGCCATGTCGCGCAGGCGATGGACTCACTCAAGGTCGCGGTGGCGAACGTCGTGGACCTGCTGGACCGCCAGATCGAGCTGATGGTCGACGCGCGGTTCAGCAACGGCCTGCCGT
Organism: Pseudonocardia sp. UM4_GMWB1; assembly: GCF_017312155.1. Taxonomy (NCBI): domain Bacteria; kingdom Bacillati; phylum Actinomycetota; class Actinomycetes; order Pseudonocardiales; family Pseudonocardiaceae; genus Pseudonocardia; species Pseudonocardia sp. UM4_GMWB1. The sequence continues at coordinate 97,040 of NZ_QJPN01000003.1, forward strand.
CCAACCTCGTCCGCCCCGACCCCGATGAAGACGGCCTGCACCACGGCTTCAAGGGGATGCAGATCGCGGCGTCCGCGGCAACGGCCGAGGCGCTGGCCGGGTGCATGCCGGCAGGGGTGTTCTCACGCTCGACCGAGTCGCACAACCAGGACAAGGTCAGCATGTCCGCGCCGGCCGCGCGCTCCTCGCGCGCCGTTCTCGAACCGGCGTCCGAGGTCGCGGCGATCCACCTGCTCACGGCGTGCCAGGCGGTCGACCTGCGAGGGCCGGAACAGTCGTCGCCAGCGTGCACGCGAGTTCGTGCCGTGGTCCGCCGGGAGTGCCGGTTCGTGGACCATGACCGCGCCCTGCACCGAGACGTCGCCGCCGTCCAGCGGATGATCGCCGACGGCCAGATACCGGGCGCGGAGTGACAAAGCGCGGACCATCAGCGCGTCGCGTGCGCCCCGCCGTTGACCCCGAGCACCTGCCCGGTGATGAAGCGTGCCTGCGGGGAGGCGAGGAAGTGCACGGCGCCCGCGATCTCATCAGGCTCTCCGTGCCGTCCCAGCGCGGTGAGCGAGATGAGGTGTTCGTGCACCTTGCCCGGCAGGCCGTCGCCGAAGAAGTCAGTTCCGGGGAAGTAGCCGGGTGCCACGACGTTCGTCGTGATCCGGCGCTCGCCGAACTGCTTGGCCAGGCCCACGTTCCACGACGCCAGCGCAGCCTTCGCCGCCCCGTAGGAGCCGCCCTGCTCGGCGCCGATCGATCCGATGTGCACGACGGATCCGCCGCTCGCGAGCTTCCCGTCCAGCGCCTCGGTCATCAGCACGGCGCTGGTGAGGTTGGCGTCCAGGTTCGCCCGCCAGCGGTCGAACGTCGCCTTCAGCCCGGTCTCGTCGGGCATCGCGAAGTCCGTGTTGCCCCCAGCGTTGTTGACCAAGACATCGACCGTTCCAACCTGCCCGGCCGCGTGTTCCACGGCGGCCGGATCGGTTCCGTCGCAGGGCAGGGCGTGAATGTCGCCGCCAAGCGCAGCGCAGGCCTCATCCAGTACAGCGCTCCGACGACCGGTGATAAACACCTGGTCGCCGTCCTGTGCGAACCGCTCGGCGACGGCCCGTCCGAATCCGGTGCCGCCGCCGGTCACCATCACTGTCCGTGCCACGTTGTGATCTCCCTCCGATTGAGTTTAGCTCTAAATAAGATAGCCCGAGGCTGATCCCGGGGCAACGTGGACAGGCACGAACGTGGATCAAGCGGGCAACGCCTTCGGCCGGTCGAATCCGACTTCGTGATCGCCGACCTCGCTACGGAACGGTCCTCAATGCCGTCGGGCTGTGGCTCCAGGGGCGGTCGCAGGGCCAGGCCGGCGTCGGTTATTGCGTGGCGCCCCCTGGCGCCCGACGGGACGGGATGGCGATGGATACGCTCCGCGCGCCGATCGGTTTACGGCAACCCTTTCGGACTCGCTGCTCGGCTGGCTGTGCCCCGCTTGGGACCGCTCAGAACAGGGTGTCGCGCACGCGCAGTGGCCGGTATCCGGTGGGGTCGAGCTGGGCCAGCTCGCCATCGATGTCGACGTCGATCGTGCCGAAGAAGTTGATGTTCTCGCTGTGTGCCGGGGAGATGTGGGCGAGCACGTCATCGTCGACGCGCCGCCCGGCCGCGCGCATCGACTCCACGGCCAGGCCGTAGTACTCGGTCGTCCACGCCACGACAGCGTTGGTGACCAGGGTCAGGCACCACGCCTGCTCGGTCTGGGCCTGCAGCTGTCGGGCTCGGACGGTGCCCTCGTGGGCGTAGAGCAGGTCGCGTTTGAGGGCGTGCAGGGACTCGCCCTTGTTGAGCTGCCGCGAGATCTTGCGCCGGTAGGCGGGGTCGGACAGGTAGCGGGCGGCGTAGATCGTGCGCCGCAGCGCCCCGTACTCCTTGAGCGCGGCGGCCAGTGCGTTCTGCCGGGACGACGCCGAGAGCTTCCCGACGATCAGCGACGCGGTGGCGTGCCCGAACTTCAGCGACCCGGCCAGGCGCAGCAGGTCGTCCCAGTGCTCGGCGATCAGCTCGACGTTCACCCGCCGGGTCAGCAGCGGCCCGACGTGCGGGTAGTCGGTCTCGGCGCGGGCCTTCCCGGCGACCCGGTGCAGCGTGATCTTGCCCAGGTCCCGGATCCGCGGCGAGAGCTGCAGGCCGAGGAGGTCGAACAGGGCGAAGTTGACCAGGGTGACGCCGTGGGTGTCGGTGGCGTGCTCGGTGATCGGGATGTCGGTGGCGTTGCCCAGGATCTCGTCGAGCACGTAGTGGGCCTCGCGCTTGGTCGCGACGATGATCTTCGTGCCGTAGGTGGTGTGCTGGTCGGTGACGTGGGTGTAGGTCGAGAGGACCTGCCCGCCGTGGATGGTCATCTCCCGCCCGGTCGTGGTCTTGCCCCGCACCGGGAACCGTTGCCCATCCGAGGAGGACAAGGTGCCGGTGCCGAACACCTCGGCCAGGGGCATCCGCTGCTGGTGGTCGATGATCGCCAGGTTCGCCGCGCGCAGCGTCTCCTCGCGCACATACCACTCGGCGGTCCAGGCGAGGATGTCGTAGGAGATCCCGCACGCATCGGCCATCCTCTGCTCGGTGACCTTCTGTTGCTCCCACCGGTTGAAGTACCAGTACACGGTCTGCCAGGGCGGGAAGTCCACAGGCAGAGCCCGCCAGGCGCACCCCGCCCGGACGACGTAGAGGATCGCGTCGACCACGTCGCGACGTGGATGCTTCTCCGGCCGCCCGCCGGCCCCCGCTGCGGGCAACAGCGGCTCGATCAACGCCCACTGGGCATCACTGGTGTCCGAGGGATACCGCCGCTTACGCCGAGCCACCCGTCCACGATGGACCAGACCCAGTCGCCGACCACGGAGACACGCCGCCTCTTCTCAAACACGCTCTCAGTGTCGAGCTGTGTTGGTCGGTCATGTCGTGCAACTCCTTCGCCTTCGCACCGCCGCTGGTCGATGCGCTCGGTGGGTTGTGTGGTCTGGATCAGGTGCTCGGCGCCCAGAGTCGCTGCCACGGCGACCCGGGCACGGGGGTGAACACTGTGTCGGCGAACAGGGCCCGGTCGTCGTCGCTGGGGTCGGCCACGTGGAACCGGATCATCCCGGGCTTGTGGAGGTCGTAGCCGGTGGCGATGCGGACGTCGACGACGAAGCCGCTGACCGCGGGCAGCAGGGGTAGCCGGGCCTCGGTGACTTCCCGGGCGATCGTCTCGCCGATGTTCCACCAGCCGGTCCACTGGTTGTCCTCGTTGACCTCGTTGGCGTCCCAGCCGGAGTAGTCGCGTTCGTTCTGCGTCGGATAGTCCTCTGCCGCCCGGGGGCCAAGGTGCAGGGCCAGGGCGTACGGGGAGTCGGTGCCGTTCTTGTTGCGGGTGTCGGCCAGTTGGCGGCGCTGGGCCAGGGCCTGCAGTGCGTCGTTGTCGAGCAGCAGCGTTCGCCCGTGCTTACCCACTTCGGGCAGCAGCTTCGTGTCGACCAGGCGCTGGATCTGGGCGCGGTTGCGGCCCAGCCTGGTCCCGGCGGTCGTCGTGGTGACCAGCGTGGATGCTGACATGGATATCTCTCCTGGGAACGGTGGTGACCGAGGAACGGCGGGGTGGTGCGGCAGCCGCCCTGCTCCGAGCGGGGGGTCAGGCGGCCCCAGTGGGGCCGGCCCGCCGCCCTCCCGGGCGGCGGGCCGGGGACAGAGCTACACCGACCACGGGTAGCCGTGGAGCACGAGGACGAGCAGCACGAGGCCGATGTGGCATCGAACCCGGAGCTCGCCCACGAGAGACGCGACCAGGGCAACGGTGTGGGTGATCGGGAGGTCGTGGGCGCTGTTGCTCATGTCGGGCTTCTCCTCGGTGCTGCCGGCGACGACACAACTATTATTACCCCCATATCCTGCGACCGCAAGAGGGGGTCATAGTTTGTTTCGGTTTATGACTCGCGCAGCTCTCCTCGCGCACGATGTCGAGGACAGAGGAGTCGGGTTCGAGGGTCACTGGCGCGGTGATCCCGGAGGGCAGGTTCACCGAGATCGACAGGCTGGACCCGATACGCCGAGCCGGAGAAGAGGGGTTCGTCGACGATGTCGGCGCTGGTGGGGGGAGCGCGGCCGCCGCCGGGCCCGAGCCGATTCGAGACCTGTCAGCGGCAGGCGGGGTCTCGGCGGGCGCGGGCGCCCTCGGACCGCAACCGCAGGACGGCTGTCACCAACGTGGCGATCACCCAGGCCGCGGCGACGGACAGGACCGCCACCGCGATTATCGGAACCAGCGTTGCTCCATCAGTGCACCCCGTCGGGACCGTTTCCTGTCCCGCCGGCCGGGGCACCAGTCCTGGCGCCCCGGCCCATCGGCCCTATGAGAGTCGTACGAGGCTCCTCGAGTCAGCGCTCCAGCTCGAACAACGCTGCCTGCGCGGCCGGTGCCGCTAGCGGGAGCTGTGCGGCTCGGTGAGCGCACTTTCGGCAGGTGGCCGGGTCGTCGGTGGCGATGAGGTCCCCGGAGGCGGCGAATCCCGACCAGCCCTGGTGGCAGGCGGGCACGGGCAGGATCAGCTCGCCGAGCCACGGCCGCCAAGCCACCTCGTGCACGATCCCGGACCGGCCAATACGCAGGCGGCGGCCGGTGAAGTGCTCGGCCTGCTCTTGGGCGAACCCTTCGGGGTTGACTCTGGCACGGGGAAACAGCTCCAGCGGTGCCGCCATCCCGAACCTCCTTGTAGGCCTCTCACCTGCAGGTCACCACCTTGGCACGGGACTCCGACAGTCCGAGTGCGACGACCTGGGATGCGACCTGCTCGCCATGGTGACCACGGGAGTCGGGGGCAAGGTGGTCGGCAGACCACCGCGGCAGCACCTGCCGTTCAGCCGGCCCGAGCACCGGCGACGCCGGGATCATCAAGCGCCGAGCTGGTGGGATGGGGCCCAGACCTCGATGTGAGTCGTCCCGTGCCCGTACCAACCCGGCTGCTCGCAGTCGACGCGCAGCCCCAGCCCATCTGCGTGGGGACCGATCCTGTCGTACAGCTCGACGGCGGGGGAGTAGTTCGCCGCGGTAATCACCAGGGGCCTGCCATTGCGAATCCAGGCAAGCCGATGGTCGAACATGCCCAGCGTCGGGCATGCAACGACAATTCCCCCGAGGTAATGACTTCGAATCGCTTCGGGGCATCGGTGTCCAGCAAGCCAGTGCAGGCACGGATGCTTCGACCCGCTGGCCTGCACGTCGTGATGCTCCGACCAGGCCACGAGTGCTTCGCGCGCTCCCTCTGCAAGGACGCCACCGGGCCACTGGCGAATCCCCCGCCGATTCGCTCGACGCTTTAACGTGTTCACGTTAAACCTCCACGACTCCACACAGCATCATCCTTGCTAATTATCCCGCCCCCCGTTCCGAATTGAGCGGCAGGGCGCGAACGGAGCCATCGCCGTCGCGTAGACACCCTGCGAGGCGCCCGTCAGCTCATCTGCGGTCGGAGCATCCTCACCGCTCACGGTCGTATCATCTTGCTTACCGAAGTTGATACGCTCGGGTACAGTCCCGCCCTATGAGGAAGTGCGGCACCGAGTCTCGCGTGCTGGACCCGGTCTGTGAGGGGAGCCAGACCGAGTCCGGCGCTTGCTCGCCTCGGCAGACCTGACCCCCAGGAGATCGAGGTGTGTGCTCGACGACTCGGCCTGGCCCGGCCGACGGTCTCGGTCTGTGCGGCCGTTGCGGTGGCCCTGAGCGCCAGCCTGCTCGCGACCCCCACAAGCGAACGCGCGGCGCATCGTGCGGCCGACAACCAGTCCTCTGCGAGCGATCCGCCGTATCTGCAGGTCGACGGTCGGTTCCTCGCCGCGGACGGGGAGCCGTTCTTCTGGCTGGCCGACACCGCGTGGGCGATGCTGGGCAAGCTCAGCGAAGACGAGACCACCGAGTATCTCGACGTTCGTGCTGAGCAGGGGTTCAACGTCGTCCAGACGGTGGCGATGTTCCCCCAGGCCGGGGCCGAGTCCCCCGGTGACACCGTGGACGCCGCGGCTGAGAACGACGAATTCTGGGATCGGGTGGAGTTCGCGATCGATGCGGCCGCCGCGCGGGACATGTATCTGGCGATCCACCCGGTGTGGGGCGACAAGCAGACCGGCTCGGCGATTACCGAGTCGTCGGCCCGTGGCTATGGGGAGTTCTTGGGCGAGCGGTTCGGGGACCGCGACAACGTGACCTGGACCCTTGGCGGGGACCACCCTGCAGACGGGGAAGAGCAGTTGTGGACCGAGCTGGCCGAAGGTCTCGACGACGCCGGCGGCACTCAGATCAAGACTTATCACCCGCGCGGCGATCAGTCGTCGGCGACGTGGTTCGCCGACGCGGACTGGCTGGATTTCAACATGATCCAGGGCGGGCACTGTCTGCGCTATGACGTGCGCGCTGACCTGGTTGAGTCGACCTACGGCGCGGACCCGGCCAAGCCGTTCCTCGACGGCGAGCCGATCTATGAGGAACACCCGTACTGCTGGGAGCCCGAGCAGGGCTTCTCCACCGCACTCGACGTGCGCCGCGATGCCTACTGGTCGGTGCTGGGCGGGGCGGCCGGACACACCTACGGCCACCACGCGGTGTGGCAGTTCAACGACGGCGGCGACGGCGAGCTCGGCGCGCGCGGGAGCTGGACCGAGGCGCTGGAGTTCCCCGCGGGCGAGCAGATGCGCCACCTGCGCGAGCTGATGGAGTCGCTGCCGTTCACCCGCGGCGAACCCGACCAGTCGGTCCTGACCTCGGAGTCCGGTTCGGGTGCGGAGCGGGTCGTGGCCAATGTCGCCTCCGACGGCTCCTACCTGCTGGTCTACAGCCCCGCCGGTGAGGGGTTCTCGGTCGACACCAGCGTCGTGACCGGCAAGCCGAAGGCGTACTGGTTCAACCCCCGCACCGGCGAGTTCGACACCACCAAGGTCACCAAGACTTACAGCCCGCCGACCAGTGACGAGGACTGGCTGCTGCTGGTGGAGGACACCGCATGACAAGCAACCACCACGACGGCGACGGCGGAGCCGACGACGTCGAGTTCGATTCCGATGACCCCGACGACTACGGGCACGTGCCGTTCCCGGCCCGCCGCGGCCGCCGCGGGATCGGCGGGACAGGTGGGCAGTCACCGCGCGCTTCGCCGACGGGTCGCAGTGGTTGGCCTACACCGGCCCGGGCGAGCAGGTCCCGTGGAGCGCAGCGGATCGCACGGGTGTGTTCGACCCGCTGGCCACCGAGGACTACCGGCCGCCGACCGAGCACGACTGATCCTGTGACCGACGAGTGGAGGACGCGATGACCAGCCGAGACGACCACGACGGGCAGGCCCCGGCCTACGGCCACAGCTTCGACGCCCGGCCGTTGTGGTCGAGGCGTGATCGCGACGCCGCCCAGCTGCGCGAGCTGCTGCGCCGGCGCGGCTTCGTCGAGTTCACCGAGGGCAGCGACGGGTTCGTCGTCGAGCACCCCGGCGACGAGGGGCCGATGCTGCTGGTCCACACCGGGCAACCGCGCGCCGAGCGGATCGCCGCCGAGCACGACTACGCGCGTCTGCTCGAGCAGGCCGGGTACCGGTTCGCGCCGAACGCGACCGGCGACGGTGAGGGCTGGCGGGTCTGGCCGCAGCCCGCCGCAACAGGGAACACGAGCACCGATGGTGCTTGATCGGCGCGCGTTCCTGGCCCGCTCCGGGCAGGCGGGGATGGCGGTCAGTCTGCTCGGCGCGGTCGATGCTCTGCTGGCGGCGCCGGGGGCCCGCGCCCAACCCGCCGGGTTCGCCGGCTACGGGCCGCTGGTCGATGACCCCGACGGGCTGCTCGCGCTGCCCGAGGACTTCTCCTATCAGGTGGTGACCGAAGCCGGCACGACCCGCATGAAGGGCGGGGAGCCGAGCCCGGGGATTCATGACGGGGCCGCGGCGTTCGACGCCGACGACGGCAACGTGCTGGTGGTGCTCAACCACGAGGTGCGCGGCGGCCCGGACGATGACGGCGCCGTCCCCCACGAGGAGGGCCTGGTGTATCGCGACGATGCCGGGGGTGGCTGCACGGTTATCAAGACCACGCCCGAGGGGGAGCTGATCTGGGAGCGGGTCGGGCTGGCCGGGACCTCCACCAACTGCGCGGGCGGGGTCACCCCGTGGGGCACGTGGCTGACGTGCGAGGAAACCGAGGACGACCGGCACGGCTACGTCTTCGAGGTCAACCCGCACGACCTCGACGCGAACCAGGACCCGACCCCAATCCGGGCACTGGGCCGGTTCGTCCACGAAGCGCTCTGCATCGACCCCGACACCCTGGCCGTCTACCTGACCGAGGACACCACCGACCCGCTCGGCACCGTCTACCGGTGGACACCGCCCTCGGACTTCCGGGGCCGGCCCGGCGAGCTCGCCGCCCTCGACGCCGACGCCGGGGAGCTGGCTGCGCTGGTGTGCACCGATGAGCGCGGCGCCCAGGTCGACGACCTCGCCCAGGCCACAGAGGTCAACACGACCTACCAGGTGGAATGGGCCCCGGTCGCCGATCGCGGCGCCGAGAAGGGGCCGTTGCGGGCGGTGCAGGGCATCACCCGCGCCCACAAGCTCGAAGGCGCCTGGTGGGCCGACGGGGGCGCCTACCTGGTCTCCAGCTACGCCGACTCCCACCGCGGCCAGATCTGGCACCACGACCCCGCCAAGGCCACGTTGCGGTTGACCACGGTCTTTGGCACCGACGCCGACGGCGAGACCGTCGAAGCCCCCGACAACATTGTCGCCGCACCCTATGGCGGGCTGATCCTGGCCACCGATGGCGAGAGCGACAACCACCTCGCCGGGGTCACCCGCGACGGGACCGTCTACCCGCTCGCGCGCAGCCAGATCGGCTCGGAGTTCACCGGGCCCGCCTTCTCCCCGGACGGTCGGGTGCTCTTCGCCGGCATCCAGAAACCCGGGATCCTGTTCGCCATCACCGGCCCCTGGCAGGAGTCCGCCCCCGCCCCTTCCTCATCGGGCAGTGGTTCCCGGCCCGCCACCGATGGCGACACCGCCACGGGCGAGAAGCGGAAGCGGGGTTCGTCCAGCCGCTCCGAGACGTCCTCGTCGCGCAGCTCCGAGTCGAGTCGGCGCAGCTCGGCCCCACGCTCGGGGTCGGGTCGGTCGTCGGGGGCCTCGACCGACGGTGGGTAGCGACGTGCACCGACGGATTCGGGCCGCGGTGACCGGGCTGGCGGCCGCGGGTGCGGCGCTCACCCTTGCCGCAGCTGCCGGGGTGCCGGCGGCCGCGGAGCATCCCTCGCCGCAGCGGACGGCAGCGGTCGCGCTGCGCGCCGACGACAAGCCGCTCGATGAGGACGGCAGCGCCAGGGGCGGCGGCGCCACGATGAGTCTCGACGGCACCCGGGTCCCGGACCCGCTGGTGCTCGACAACGGCGACACCGTCGACAGCGTCGACGACTGGGAAAGCCAGCGGCGCCCCGAACTGCTGGAGGCCTTCGCCGACCACGTCTACGGCCACACCCTGCCCACACCGGAGCCCGACGAGGTCACCTTCGACGACCAGCCCCTGTCCGAGGGCGGGAAGAAGGTCAGCATCGAGGTCACCGGGCCGGAGGGCTCGGCGAGCTTCACCCTGCGCCTGTTCGTCCCCGACAACGGGACGCCGAAGGGCACGTTCCTGCTGATCGACCACCGCGGCTCGGTCGGCGACCAGCCCGGCTCGTCGGGCTACGCCCCGATCCCCACGATCCTCGACGCCGGCTACGCCTTCGCCGCGCTCGACGCCGGCGAGGTCGCCCCCGACGACCCCGGCAGCTACCGCTCCGGGGTCATCGACGCCTTCTACCCCTCCGGCGACGAGCTGCCCGACGATGCCGGACGGGCCATCAGCGCGTGGGCCTGGGGCGCCAGCCGCGCCATGGACTACCTCCACGACGATCCCGACATCGACCCGGACAAGATCGCGGTCATCGGCCACTCCCGCGGCGGGAAGGCCGCACTGTGGGCCGGAGCCCAGGACACCCGCTTTCCCGTGGTCGTCTCGAACAACTCCGGCTCCACCGGCGCCAAACTCGCCCGCCGCGACGACGCGGGCGAATCCATTGCCGCCATCACCGACGCCTTCCCGCACTGGTTCCCACCCACCTACAGCGACTACGCGGGCAACGCGGACTCGCTGCCGGTCGACCAGCACGAACTCCTGGCCTTGATCGCGCCCGGCCGGGTCGTCGTCGGCAGCGCCACCGAGGACGGCAACGCCGATCCCCAGGGCGAGTTCCTGTCCTACCTCGGCGCCGCACCGGTCTACGAGCTTTACGGCCTCGGCGACACCGGATTGCCCTCTTCCAGCTGGCCGCCCACCACCGACGAGGGCTTCCGCGGCCCGGCCATGAGCTATCACCTGCGTTCCGGCGGCCACGGCCTCGACGACGCCGCCTGGGACACCTATCTGACCGGCGACCTGTTCAAGCGGTAGCACCCCGACGCTCTCGCGGGACGCGACACTCCACCGCGGGACTAGACTTTCTCATAGTTCGATATACTCTACCGAAGTTAGGAGAATCCTTGGAGGTGTGCGACATGCTGCAGATCAAGCTGGGCCCGCAGGGGCCCGCGTTCGTCGGGGACGCTCTCGGTCGATCGCGCGTTGGCGCCTTCGAGGGGATGTCGCCGCAGGAGGCCTGGCTGGCTGGGCGGGGCGCGTGGAAGCTGAACCCGAGCGCCGCGCTGGCTCAGGACGAAGCGCAGGTCATCGACTCGTCCGGCACTGTGCTGGCCGTCGCTCGCATCACCGGCATCAGCAAGGCCGCCGATGGCCGGTTCATCGTCGACGGCGAGCTGCTCGTCGACGACGCTCGCGTCGGGCAGCCGACACCGCACCCACACCGCTCGCGCAACCCGCTCGCCTACTTCTGACTAGGCATGAGCAGAGGACAGAAACGGTCGCCCCCGCTGCAACCACGACGTAGAACGCCGGCTCAGGAGGTCGAGCACATGCCCGTCGACGAACCACCCATCGCCGTCGATCCGGACACCTGGCACCGGGCCAAGCACAATCCCCTGGGCCCGTCCCGTCGTGGAGACGGTGGGCCCGTGGCTCGAAGCTCGCGGCGCCCTGCGCGAGCAGTCGCTGGAGCAGATCGGCACGGCATGGAAGCAAGCCCGAGACGCGGAGCGGGCGGCGATGTACCGACTCACTGGCGCCATGCTGGCGACCACCGAGGGGTCGGAGTACCGCCTGGCGACGCGCGCCGGGGTGCACCGCTCGACCGTGCGGAAGGCGCTGGGCAAATGAGGGCACCGCCGCGAGCTGGCCCACAGGGACCCGTCTGACCGCGCGAGGAGACCCTCATGAGCAGTATCCGCCCGAGCCCTGCGCCTGTCTGCACCGACACCGGTCCTCCCTACCGATCCGGACGAGGCATGGCTACGCCGATCGCGTGCTGCGGCCGTCGATGGGCCGGCCCCGACCGCGCCCACTGCTGTCGACGACACCGCGGCTGCGGGCACGTGTTCGACGACGCTGACCTGTGGGACGCCCACCGCCCTCGAGGTCACTGCCTCCCGCCGGACGAGCTAGGACTGGTCTTGACCAGCGAGAACGTATGGGTTCGGGTCCTTCTCAGCCCTAGCCCCTGAACCGGTAATCCCCGGCGCGGCATCTCCCGGCGTCGCCCGAACACGTGTCGGGATGCTCTGGCCTGGACGAAGCCACCGGCTACCGCTGGCGCTGACCCACGTGTCTGACACACCCCCACCCAGGAGGCACCCAGTCATGACCGCGACAAGCTCTGACCCGCGGGTGATGTCAACGGCGGGTTAGAAGTGACCCCCTGGCGACGGTTTGGGATTGACCCCTGTGTGCCCGGTTCGTGCTAGTTGTCGCGGTCTTTGGCGAGGAGTTCGCGGCGGGCGCGTGTGCGGTAGGAGTCGCCGGAGAGGGTGAGGACCTCGGCGTGGTGGACGAGGCGGTCGATCATCGCGGCGGCGACGATCTCGTCGCCGAAGACCTCGCCCCAGCGTCCGAAGGGCAGGTTGCTGGTGACCATGACCGAGCCCTGTTCGTAGCGAGAGGCGATGAGCTGGAAGAACAGGTTCGCCGCGTCGTGGTCGAAGGGGATGTAGCCGACCTCGTCGATGATGATCAGCTTGTAGCGGCGGATCTTGCGTAGCTCGGCCTCCAGCTGCCCGGCCTGGTGCGCGGCAGCGAGGCGGGTGATCCAGTTGCCGGCGGTGTTGAAGAGCACCGAGTGCCCGGACTGGGTGGCTTTGACCCCGATCCCGATCGCGAGGTGGGTCTTCCCGATCCCGGGCGGTCCGAGCAGGATCACGTTCTCGGCCTTGGCCACGAACGTGCCGGTCGCCAGATGGGCGAGCAGGTCTCGGCGCAGAGAGGGCAGATGGTCGAGGTTGAACTCCTCCAGCGTTTTCACGGCCGGGAAGTGGGCGGTGCGGATGCGCATGGTGGTGCCGGCGGACTCACGGTCGGCGACCTGGCGCTCCAGGACCGCGGTCAGGTACTCCTCGTGCGACCAGTTCAGGTCGCGGGCCTGGGCGGCGAGGTCGTCCCAGACGCGGGCGATCGTGGGCGTCTTCAACACGCGAGTCAGGTAGGCCAGCTTCGAGCCGAGCTCGGTGCTCACGCCACCGGTCTTCGTGGCTTCCGTGGCTGCTGTCGTGCTGGTCGTCGCGGTCGTCTTCGGGGTGGTCATCTACTGCCCTTCAGCGGTGGCGGTCGGGTCGGGTGCGGGGTCGAAGTTCACGCCGTAGAGCGCGTCGTAATCCGGCAGCGCGCGCAGGGCCACGACGTGCCCATCGGTGTGGGAGCGCGTGTCATGGCGGGCGCGGTCACGGGCGGCGGTGAACGCAGTGCGCAGGGCGCGGGCGGTGGCCCGGTGCTCGGGATCGGTCACCGTGGCGCCGCTGGCCCAGACCCGCTCGTGGGTGGCCGCGATCTGCCCGGCGCAGGTGACCGCGACCAGGGCGGGAGTGGCGATCCAGTCGACGAACCGGCCGATCGCGGCCGGGTTGACCGAGTAGTCGTTGCCGTCGACGCGCACGTAGTAGTCACGCGCCAGCCGAACCCGCCCGGTCAGCCCGACCTGCGGCGCCACCGGCGGCAGGGCGACCATCGCGGCCCGGTCGATCGGCCACCGCGTGGCGGGGGTGGTCCCAATCGAGCGCAGGTGCCGGGCGCCCGCCACCTCGGTCAACCAAGTCTCGATCTGGGCGTTGAAGTCGAACGGCGAGACGAAGCTGCGTCCGGGCAGAAAGGAGGTCTCGAAGTAGCCGTTGCGCCGCTCCACCAGTCCCTTCGACTCCGGGTCCCGTGCCGGGGTGAGCTTGATCCGCACCCCGAGCGTCCCGGCGAACGCAGCTGCCTCGACGCCGGGTCGCCCGGTGCCGCCGATCGCGGCCTCGCGGTCCCAGACCAGCGTGCGGGGACAGCGGCCCCACCCTGCGATGATCTCCCACATCCCGGCCAGGATGTCGCCGGCCTTGCGGGACGGGATCATCACAGCGTCCGTCACCCGGGAGAAGCCGCAGGTCATCGCCAACACCGGCAGGACCCGCGCCCCGCTGGCACCGACCGGGATCGGGACCGGCGGGAACCACAGGTCGCACTGCGCGAGCTCACCGGGGGCGTACTCGATCCGGTCCGCCGGGTCGGGAGGGGCGAACAACGGCCGCAGCTCACGCACCCGGTCCTTGAGGATGGTCAACGAGTGTGTCCAGCCGATCCGCTCGGCGATCACCGTCGCCGGCATCCTCGGATACTCGGCCAGCAGGGCCCGGACCTGCGGCTCCACCTTGTCCACCAACGACCCGCGCGGTCCACGCTCCCGCGAGGGCGGCGCGTCGGCCCGCAACGCCGCCCGCACCGTATTTCGCGCCAGTCCCAGCCGGCGGACGATCTCCTTGATCGGCACGCCCTCGGCGCGGTGCAGACGACGGACCTCAGCCCACTCTTCCAACGTGATCACCCCTCCAGCCTCGATGGAGGGGTCAGTCCCAACCCGTCGCTAGAGGGTCAGTCTCAGCGCGTCGTCGACAGGTGAACCCGCACCACCCCGAGGCCGTGCACGACTTTCACGGCCAGTACAGCGACAGCGGCCGCTACGAGAGCGACGCGCACCCCTGTGGAGCGACCCGATGACCGGCCACGCCACTCAGCCGATCCCCGTCGCAGTGCTCCCGGAAACCGGCATGGTGTACCGGCAGATGGACGACGACTCCTGGTATCCGCTCGATGTGGACACCCCGACCGGTGCGGTCGCGCTGCACGACTGCGATGCTGCCGCGCTGGTCCGGTACGCCCCCGTCGCGGCGAGTGCCGACCCGGCCAGGCCTGATCTGACCGTGCACGATGTGCTCGCCACGCTCAGGGAATGGCTTGACGCCACCCCGGCCAACTCTCATCAGTACGGGGACGCGCTCCGGGACGTGATCGCGTTGGCGGCCCCGACCAGCGGCCCGGAGTACGCAATCATCGAAACGAACCGCGGAGACGGCATCGGGTATCCGGTCGCGGAGCGGAACACGAACGGGACGACCGGGTGGCGGGTCGGCGGCGAACTGGTGCCGGACTCGGCCGTGACGAACGTCGAGCCGGTGACCGTGGTCCGACGCGACCCGGCCCCGGCCGTCGACCTGTCGTGGCCCGTCGACGGACCCGACCCCATTAACGCGCTCCGGGTTCTCCCCGGAGCCCAGCCGCACATCGACATCGTCACGGCCCGCCTGTACGCCCTCCTCCCGCCCGCACTTGAGGCTGGCTGCCCGGAGTGCGGCAGCGACGACTGCGACGACTACGACTGGGCGACCCGCGCCCGGCTCGAAGCAGCGATCGTGGCCCTGTTCGAGGAGTACGGCTACCGCGAGGGTGGCTCACTGGCGCGGCTCGCCGTCATCGCCATCGAGGAGCTCGACACCACCCCGGGCGGCTTTCGTGACGCTGCCACTGTGTTGGTTCCGCAAAAGCCCACGGAAAGTACGGCCGGCGACACCACCGCACCGGACGACCTCGCGGCGAAGCTCTACGAGATCGCCGATCACATCCAGGAGTCCGTCGAGACCGTGCGGCAACTCCGGCTGCTCGCCGAGACCACCGGGGATTCCTCGCCCGCGAGCACGGACGGAGGCCAGTGATGGTCAACAGGCTCGAGGTAGTGGCTCAGCTCAGCATGGCGGGGTCGAACTCGGCGCCGGTGGAGTACAGCAGGCTGTAGGTCAGAAGCACGCCCTCGTGGTCCAGGGCGCCTTGCTGGAGCCATTGGTCGGCTACTGCCGGCCACCCGCCCTGCTCGTCGGCGAAGGTCGCGAACAGCGCGGCCAGTGTCTCGGCGACCTCGGTGTAGCGGTCCGGGCTGGACACCCAGCGCTGGAGCACTGTCGCGATCGTGTCCGCGGCCGCGGCGTCGTAGCGGCTCACCTTGTTCTTGTTCGCCCACAGCTGCAGCTCGAAGAGCCGGACAGCTTCCCAGGACCCGGGGCGGCCTGCGACGAGCTGCCGCCGGGTCACCTCGTAGCTGTGTGGGGCCGCGAGGCCTCCGTGCCCGTCACGCAGGCGCCCGAAGGCGATCTGCACGGCGACTGCCGTCGTGTACGCGGCTTTCCGTCCGGCGGCCGTCCACGCTCGACGCAGCTCGGTCACGTCCGTCTCTGTTGGGGGCACCACCGGCCGCAGCGGTCCGCACTGCTCGGCGAGCTCCCCTGGTGTCAGGAACCGCTGCGCCCGGTAGTCGCTGGCGTCCCGATACACCAGGGGCCCGCCCAGGCCGCCGTCGTTGGTGAGCATCCAGCCGCGGTGCTCAGCATCCACGACGCGGGAGGGCAGCTGCTCGTCTGGCATGGCGGGGAGTGTGCCAGCCCGCACCGACGAGTCCGCGCGATGGAGCTCCGCCCCCCTGCTCATCAGGCAGCTCTTGGCTCGCACCGGTGGCGGTTACCACGCTCGCCAGAGTCGAACGCTTGTGCGATTCTGGGGTGGTGGTGAATGAGTCTCCGGCCCAGCGGCGGGCGTCCCGACTGCGGGAGAACAAGCGGCGCTGTCACGAGGCGGCCGGGGTGCTGCGGCACCGGGTCAATCAGGGCCTGTACGCCGGGATGCGTGGCACGACGGAGGGGTACGCGCTGGCTGCGCTGCTCGAGGCGGCGGGGTTCGAACTCGACCGCCTGCCGCAGTTGACCGCGCGCGCGGCTCTGGCCAGCGTCGCGGAGCTGCTCGACGATGCCCCGACCAAGCCCGGGGCGGTGGCACCGCTCTCGGCCGGCGAGGGGTTCTGAATGGATCTGCGCATCGACGCTCCGCAGGAGCACTGACCGCGCCCACCCCCTGACCGCGCACGCGGGTGATCAGCGGGTTGGGCCTGGGCCGCGGCGCCGCTGTGCGGCAGTCGGCGAGGGTGCGGTCGCGGTGTCGGGTCCGGTGCTTGGGCGCCGTGGTGGACGTCCGGTGGTGGGAGGTCGGTGGAGCCTGCGTACGGCCACTGCGGGGTGTGTCAGGTCGCGGTTGTTCTGCCGGAGCAGCTCGGGTGCCTGGTAGGCGGCGAGACGTTCGGCGGAGGGGGTGAGGAGGTCGGCGGCGAGTTGCTCGACGTGGTGCAGGCGTGGTCGCAGGTCCTCGGCGAGGGTCGTGCGCAGCTGGTCCTGGACGACTTCGTAGTTGCGGATCTCCTCGGCGTCGAGGGGCCGGTGCCGCTCGATCTCGATCGCGTGGGCGAACCCGGGCGGCCGGCGCCATGCGCCGCGTTCATCCAGCTCGTTCACATAGGCGGGCCCCTGTTCGTCGACGGTGCGCCGATACACCGCGACCACGTCTGCGGCCTGGCGCTCGTCGATCAGGCGTGCGGTGTCGACGATGCCGCGGTAGGAGCGTTCCGCGTTCTCGGCGACGGTCAGTCGCCCGGCTCCGCGCTCGTTGACCTGTTCTTGGTAGCGGTGCAGCACGCCCTGCAGGCTCTGGCTCTCGTGGACTCCGAGGGCCAGAACGGCGATGCGGTAGTCGGCGGCGCGGTAGGCGGCCAGCGTGTCGAGGGATTCCTGCGGGTCCTGCGCGGTCTCGTGGAAGACCGCGTTGAGTCGATGCTCGCGCACGTACTGCTGGACTCGGGCCATCCAGGCACGGCCGTCTGCCCGCGTGGCTGCCGCCATCAGCTGGTCGTCGGTGGCCATCAGCTCGTGGTAGTCGGGATGGAACGGCTTGTAGAGGTCGCTGTCGATCTCGACCACGCCGCCCTCGGAGGCCAGCTCTGCCCGGATACGGGCCGCGTGCGCCGACTTCCCGGCACCGGGTTGGGCCATGAGCACGATGAGCAGGGGCTGGTCCTGCGGTTCGAACCGGGCCAGACGCAGTGGAACGATCTCCTCGCGGAAGACTCGCTCGTTCTCCTCGGCCGAGAGCCGGTAGTGGGCCAGGTCGTCGTGCTCGGGGTTCACCGGAGTTCGGCCCGCAGTCCGTCCAGCACGTGGCGGTAGGAGCTGCGTACGGCCGCGATCTCGGACTCCTCGCCCGGGTCCAGGGTGCGCTGGCGCTGGTCGCAGTCGGCGATCTGTGCGCGCAGCTGGCGGATCCGTTCCGGGTCGGGCCGGCTGCTCGCGCGTTCATGGTTGAGCAGGGCGACGTAGCAGCCGATCACGTCGTTGATGAGTTCCTGGGTCGCTTCGTAGGCGACGGCGACGTTGCTGTCCCAGGTGTGCGGGGGAAGCTTCTTCACCACTTCCTCGGCAGTGGTCGGCCGGGTCGGTCTCGTCAATGCGAACTCCCATCCCGCCGGTGCATGCGGCGGCTCAGTGTAGCGAGGAAACGCTGGTGCTCGGGTCGAAGCAACGAGCTGGTCATTGGGCGGGTAGGTCGTAGGCGAGGGTGAATCGGTCGCCGAGCATGGTGATGTTGTTGACCTCGACGACGCGTTCGGTGGTGAACGCCCGGCGGGTCAGCCGGAACACCGCGGTGCCGGCGGCGACGCCGAAGGTCTCGGCTTCCTCGACGTCGGCTTGCCCGATGCGGACGGTCTCTTCGAAGCGGTCGAGTTCGTGTCCGGCTTCCTCGAGGCGGGCGTAGATCCCGCCGGGGCCGGAGTCTTCCTCGTGCATCTCGGGGGTGGCGAGCGCGGAGGGCAGGTAGCTGGTGGCCAGTTGCACGACTTCGAATCCGGCGGACATGGTGCGGTCGCGGACGAGCAGCTCCTCGCCGGGGTCGATGTCGAGCTGGTCGGCGAGTGTGTCGGTGGCCGGTTCGGTGCGGACGGTGACCTCGCAACGCGGGGTCCAGCCGCCGGTGTGGGCGTCGGTGGTGAACGCGCCGCGGCCGGCGGCACGTTCGGCGCGGCTGAGTCGGTTGCGGGCGGAGCGCAGCATCGGCCGCTGTGCGCGGGCGTAGACCCCGGAGCCGCGTTTGAGCTCGACCAGGCCCTCGGCGCGCAGGATCTCGACCGCGTTGCGCGCGGTCATCGGCGACACGTGGAAGCGCTCGGTCAGCTCTGCCCGGCTGGGCAGGGGCACCCCCGGGGGATAGTCACCGGCCAGAATCGACGCGCGCAGCTCGGCAGCAATCTCCCGTGTCCGGTTCGGCCGTTTCGCCATACCCCAACCGTACCCGTATAGCCAACTTGCGCGTGGTGGACATCCCGAGGCCCGCGTGTCGACTTCAGTCGATCCGGTCACGGGGGCCCCGTATCGGCCTGCGAGGCCTTTACCCGAAACGGCTCGGCCGGAGCAGATCACGCATCGCGGCCACGGGATCAGAGCAGGAGTGAAAAGCAACTCTGCCATCCTGACGCAATGAGTTTCGACCCGCCTGCAGACGCGGCCTGTTCCCATCACCCGCAATCCGAGGTGCTCGGTCGACTGCTGTTCGCGATTCGTGGCAGCGAGCTGAGCAACTGTCAGCTGGACTACTGGCCCGCCATGTCGGGGGGCGTCGTCTTGGAGTGGTCCGAGGGCCCGAACGCCAGGGAGGCGCGCGCAGCGCTGATGAGCGATCTCGTCGACAGCGGCAGCGTGGCGCTACGGGCAGACGACCTGACTCTCGATCCGGACCGGCTGGCGCAGTCCGGCGAGAACGTCGTGCACATGCGTGTCGATGATGTCCCTGTGGAGTTCCGGGCGCGGGTTCCGGTCGGCTGGTCGGCCTTCGTGGAGAACAACCGCGAGGCGTTGCGCCAGATGCTCCGCGACGAGGGGCAGGACGGTGCGGCCTGACTCCGGCAGGCCGCGCTACACGGCGACCGTGCGCCGCGACGGCGAGTTCTGGCTGATCCACATCCCGGAGCGCGACCTCTACACACAGGCCCGCTTCGAGGGCGAGGTCGAGCTGATGGGCCGCGACGTCCTCGCGATCGAGGACGACGTCGACGCGGACTCCTTCGACCTCGACATCGTCTACGAGTAGGCCCGGCTGAGCCGGGCCGTCAACGCTCTCCGCTCGGCGGCCTGCTCACCGCTCTCGGTCACGCACTCACGGACGCAGGGAGTTTCAGTCGTCGCGGTCGTCGTCGTGGCGGCCTGGCTCGACGAACGTGGGGTCGTTGTCGCGGGCCAGCGTGATCATCAGTTGCCGCACACCCTGCTGCTGCAGCGGGCTGAGCCGGCCGTAGAGCTGCTGGAGCTCGGCGCTGGCGGGATCGCGCAGCATGATGATCGCGTTCTGGTACTGGCCGTCGACCTCGGGCGGGTCTTCGTCGTAGAAGAAGCTCAGCCCCATGCCGAAGAACTTGCCGATCCATTGCAGGTACGACGACTGGGGTCGCTCGCCGCGTTCTCCGGAGGTCAGTTTCTGGATGTAGACGTTGGTGATCTTGCCGCCGTTGGCGTTGATCCAGCGCGCCACATACGTGGCCGGGTAGGGGCGGCCGTCGGCCTGCACGACCACGGTGAACAGGTAGTACACGCGTTGTGGGATGGTGCCGCGCCGGTAGCTGCTCAGCCGCTGCTGGATGAGTCGATGCTGCTCGGCGCCGTCGATCTGAGGCGGCTGCGGGTCGGTGAAGTAGGACGCGGGGACGCGGAAGAACTCGGCGACCTTGACTGCCTCGGGCGAATCGGGCCGCAGGTCGGTGACCGCCTTCCCCTTCCGCAGCGCGTTGAGGCGCTCGCGGGAGCTCCATCCGCCGGTGGCATTGATCCAGCGGACGACGTCGGAGACCGAGTATTCCTGGCCGTCGTCGTTGAGCACCGTGGCGAACAGGCTGTTCATCCGGGCGGTGAACTCGGCGTCGGCCACAGCGGATCCGCTGTCGGAATGCGCCTTGCTCTGTGCTGACGGGCGGCTGGAAGCCACTCTTTTTGCCGATTCACTGCGCGCACCGTTCGCCGCCTGCGTGCTGTGTTCCTCGGCCATGGGCGGCGTTCCTTCGTTCGGCTGCTCCCGTTCAGCGGCAAGCGCCCGGACTACGCCCGGGGCGAGCGTGACGAAGCCTACTCGTCAGTCACCCTGCGCACTGCTACCAGCCGTACGCCTGGATCACCCTCTCCAGACGCCCAACATCTGCGCCGTGACAGTTGATACTGAGCGTATATTTCTGCAATCACTATGTAGTACAGTTCGCGCGCTGACGGCCGTCTCAACGCTCGCCTCCGTGCTCGGGGAGGTGAGCTCGCAGCACGGCGGCTGACGTGCGGAGGTGAGACGTGGTGGTGATCGGCCGGCGTACGCGTGCGGCACCCCCGGCGCTACCCCCGTGGTGGGGCGCGGACGAGGCACCCCCTCGCCCCCGACAGCGACCCCCGGCCTCATCAGGCCCGCCCCCTGCCGTGGCCGGTGCCGAGGCTGCTGCGCCGGACACAGCTGAGCGGGGCGACGAGGTCGCCTACGTAGACAGCTCCGAGCAGGCCGAGCCCTACGTCGACTACGAGCCCGAGTTCCACGATCCGGGCTACGGGGACGGTGACGGCGACGAGGACTACTTCCCCGACGAGCAGCGGCCGGTCAACGGCGCCACGGCCCTCTACCGGGAGGGTCCGACGCAGCCGACGATGACCCCGCAGGACTACTCCGAGCTGACGGTGACGTTCCCGGCGCCGCAGCAGGGCAGGGACGCGGCGTCGGAGATTCCGCAGAGCCCGCTGCCGTCCGGGCGTTGGGTCACCCAGGACAGCACGGACCAGGACCTCTATCTGCCCTCCGGGCGGGCCAGCGACGACGCCCGCGCCGCGCGCACCACGGTCGACCGCCCGGTCGAGGCGCTGCGCCCGGTCGGGGTCGACGAGGCTCGCCAGCTCGCGGAGTGCTTCGCACTGGACTACCTGTCCTGCGACGAGGACGACCCGGATCGACGCCGGATGGCCCTCGAGCCCTACCTTGCGCGACGCTCGGACGCGTTGCTGGGCTGGCCCGGCGACAAGCCGGGTAAGGGCCGGTGGCGAGCCGTGCAGGCCCGCGCCGGGGAGGTCCTGCCCTACAGCCACGGCATCACCGTCGATGTGAAGGTGCTGGTCGAGGTGTTCGAGCGGATCCCCGAGCCGGAACCGGCCGCCGACGCCGACGCCGAGGACCACGACGCCGAGCACGACTCCGACGGTGTCGGCGACGAGTCCTCGGCCGGGCCCTCGCCACCCCGACCGGAGCTGCCCTTGGGCGCGCGCTGGTCGGCCGTTCCCGCGGCGAGCGCCCCGGGGTGGAGACAGGTGATGAGCATCTGGCAGCGCCTGGGGATCCCGGTGCGCCGCCATGACCTCGGTCATCTGGTCGTCGAGCTGTTCGCCTTGCCTCCCGCCGACAGCGGCTGACCGCCGTGCCCCGCCATCCCCTCCTGCCCGGCCCCTCGTTCACGACTGGGAACTCCTCATGACCAACGCATCGGCCCCCGAGCCCTCCTCGACCACCCCGACGCCGTCGCTGCAGCGCACCTGGGAGGCCCCGGTCTTCAGCGACACGACCGCGAACGCCACCGAGACCGCTGCCAGCGCTCCGACCCCGATCGACGGCCGCCGTGCGCGACTGCGGCCCGCTCCCCTGCCCTGGGCCCAGGGCGAGGAGCGCACGGACAGCCCCGACGACGCCGCTGCGCGACCGACGGCCGAGCGCGATGCAGCGTCTACCTCGCCTGCCCCGGACCGTCGGGCCTCTGCCGGTTCCGGCGCCGCTCCGGCGTCGGGCGGTCGCGAGACGCCTCTGCCACCGGCCGGGCTTGCCCGCGGCGCCGCGCCGACCTCACCCAACGAGGTCGACAGCCCTGCCCCGGAGCGGCCCGCGGTCTACCGGCCGCAGTGGGAGGCCGACGATGACCTGCTGGGCGAGGCAGTGCGGCAGCGCAAGGCCCGCCCCACCGAGGGCTGGCGCGGGTTCTGCTACAGCATCACCAACGGACGCATCAACCCCGGCCTGTCCCAGGCCGAGGTGCGGCTGCGCAAGCAGCTGGAGCGCATTCAGACTCGACTGCACGGCGCGCACAGCACCGCGGTGATCAGCCTCAAGGGCGGGGTCGGGAAGACGACGGTGAGCGCGACGCTAGGCCTGGGGCTGGCCGAGTACCGCGGGGACCGCGTCATCGCCATGGACGCCAACCCCGACGCGGGCACCCTCGGCGACCGCCTGGTCGGGGAGAAGCTCGCCGCGCAGAGCACCGTCCGTGACCTGCTCGACAACATCTCCAACATCCGGTCCTCGACCGATCTGGCCCGCTTCACCCACCTCACCCGCCGACTTCAGGTCCTGACCAGTGAGCAGGACCCCGAATTGTCGGAGGCCTTTTCGGCCGAAGACTACGAATCGGTGCTAAAGCTTTTGTCGAAGTATTTCGAGGTGATCATCACTGATTCTGGTACTGGCCTGATGCATTCAGCTCTGCAGGCCACACTAACGCACGCGGATTCGCTAGTCATTGTCGGCGCCCCGACTCATGACGGCGCCTCGCGGGCACGCAAGACGATGCACTGGCTGGCCACACACGGCCACGAGGCGCTGCTCGAGCACGTGATCGTGGTGCTCTCGCGTGACCGGCAGTCGGCCCAGATCGACGAGTCGGTCATCCGTGGCTACTTCGACGCCCGGTGCCGTGCCGTGGTCGAGCTGCCGCCGGACCCGCACCTGCAGGCCGGTAGCCAGATCGACTTCGATGCGCTTGCCCCCGGGACCCGCGATGCCGTTCTCGAACTGGCCGCCACCGTCGCCGACAACTTCAACCACCCCCGCCACGGGGGGTTGGCCACGCACGGGTTCCGTCCCGAGACGAGTCGGGAGTGAGGCAGAAGCTGGCCGGTGTGGCGCTCGCGCTGACCACCTCGTTGACCGGCAGCGTCCTGGCCGCCCCGGACGACGGGGTGGACTGCGAGTGGCGGATCACCGCCTCGCACGTGCTCGCCGAGCTGGAGGTCGACAATTCCAAGCGTGCCAAGCGCATCCGCCAGGCGCTGGTCAGCGAGGGCGCCGACAAGGCGGACTTCGTCCCGGAGTCCTGCACCGAGACCGGTTCCGGGGGCAGCGGGGACGACGACCAGGACGAGGACGGCTCCGGATCCGGCTCGGGTTCCGGTAGCGGCTCGGGCAGTGGGTCTGGTGGCGGCTCGGGGTCCGGTGGGGGTTCGGGCAGCGGCTCGAGCGCGGGGTCCGGGGCGCAGGGCGCGACGGCGGCGGAGGCGTTCGACTGGGGTGAGCCCGACGTGGTCGACGACTTCGAGGACCTCGACGGCGGCTGGAACTTCTACGACGGCCCCGGCCACGCCGGCAACGGGATCCGGAGCCCGGACGCGGCGTCGGTCTCCGACGGGATCCTCACCATCGAGGGCACCGGGGACGGCACCACCGGGGGCATGGCCTGGTCGGGCAACTCGCAGAAGTACGGCCGTTGGGAGGGCCGGGTGAAGGCCCCGAAGGGGTCCCCGTCCTACAACGCGCTGCTGCTGTTGTGGCCCACCGCGGAGGACTTCCCGGTCGGCGGCGAGATCGACTTCATGGAGATCATGAGTCATGACCGCGACGAGGTGAACATCTTCCTGCACTACGGCGCCGACAACTCCCAGGTCCAGGGCAAGGTCGAGGTCGACGCCACGGAGTGGCACAACTGGGCGGTCGAGTGGACCCCGGACGGTGTCACCACGTTCCTCGACGGTGAGGAGTGGTGGAAGACCACCGACACCTCGATCCTGCCGCCCGGCCCGATGCACCTGTGCATCCAGCTCGACTGGTTCCCCAAGGGCGACAGCGACCCCGGGGAGATGCATGTGGACTGGGTCAAGCAGTGGTCTCTGGACGAGGGGGAGGGTTCCTCGACCGACTCCGAAGGCAGTGAGGGATCCACCGATTCCGATTCGAGCACATCGCTGACCGAAGAACAGAACAGCAAGGGCTGATCGATGGCCGCACCTCGTTGACGCGCTCGGCGCGTATCCGAGCCCGATTTCCGGTGAGCACCCCCGATCACATCACGGAGTCCGTGAGATGCGTATTTCTCGCAACCGCTACGGAGTGATCCCACTCCAGACCGATCCCGCCCAGACCGCGCCGCGGCCGCGGCGCACCCCGATCGCCATCCTCACCGCGACCGCGCTGCTGGGCATGGCGTTCGTGGCGGGTCCGCTCTCGGCCGAGGTCGGCCTGACCGCTGATGGCTGCAACACCGGGAAGACGGTGCGCCAGCTCGCGGCCGCCCGCGACACCCGTACTCAGACCCGGGCGCTGATGACCCGCCTCGCCGTGAGCGGCGACCCGCGCCAGCAGGACGTGGCCCGCGAGCTGGCCGGGCTGGGGTTCACCCCGGCGACGCAGCCGCCCGGGTGGCGGCAGAAGGCCGTCGATGTCTCCGACCAGCTCAACGGCACCACCGATCCGCAGCTGCACAAGATCGCGGTAGTGCTCGCCAAGGAAGGGCTCGGCCCGACCCCGGCGGACCTGCTGCCCAAGCAACCGCCCCCGCCCGGTGACGAGGGCGGCACGCTGGAAGGCATCGGCCAGTCCCTCGGTGGTGCTGCCGACAACGCGGTCGGCGCGGTCGAGTCCGCCCGCGAGGCCGCACAGGAGGCGGTCGCGCCGTCTCCGGCGGTGAGCAGTTCGGGTTCCGGGAAGGGGCCCGCCGCGGCGAACCCGAACCGTCAGGCCGAACCGCCGCTGCCGGAGACCACCTGCACCGACCAGGCCGAAGCCACCGCCGCGCCGGCCGCGGTGAACGCACCCGCCCCCGCCGCGCCGGCAGCCCCGGCGGCCCCGGCGGCCCCGGCGGCCCCGGCGGCCCCGGCGGCCCCGGCGGCCCCGGCTGAGGATCCGCCGGAGGACGGCGGGGAGTCCGAGTCCTCCGGCGGCGGCGAGCCCTCCGGTGAGGACTCGGAATCGGACGAGGACTCCGACGGCTCCGACGGCGAGGATTCGAGCAGCTCCGGCAGCGAGGATTCCAGCAGGTCTGGTGGTGCGGACTCGGCCGACGATTCGAGCCGCGACACCGGCAGCGGCTCCGGGTCGGCGTCGGAGGCGATCGGCGCGGACGACGAGGATGAGGACTCCTCCGATTCGGATGCCAGCTCCTCGGCCGACGACACCGCCGCAGGCGACGAGGACGACTCCGGCTCCGGCTCCGCCGGGTCGGACTCGGCTGGTTCCGGCTCCGCGGACCGCGACACGGACAGCAGCGGCTCGGGGTCGGACAGCGGTTCCAGCTCGACGTCGTCGAGTTCGTCGGACTCGTCGGGCGGTAGCGGCTCACCGGAGGACCTGGAGAAGGCCCAGGCCGCGATCGAGCTGGTCGGCGAGCTCATGCAGACCCTCGGGGCCAGCAAGGACACCGAGGCCGGCAGCGTGCGGGACTCGGTGCTGCAGGTGGTCGACCGCGAGCAGCTCGAGAAGCTCGGCGCCGAGCCTGCCGATCTGGACAAGCTCGACGAGCTCAACAACCTCGGCGACACCGGGTCGGACAGCTCCTCGACCTCGTCGCAGACCAGCAGTTCCGACACCGGGTCCGGGTCGACCGGTTCCGGTGGCTCGGGCTCGACCAGCCGTGACTCCACCAGCAACGACGCGGACAGCTCGGGAAGCAGCGACTCCGCCGCCTCGTCGGGGGACTCGGGGACCGACCGGTCCGACACCAGTACCTCCATCAGCCGCGACTCGGGTTCCGGCTCGGGCTCGTCACCGGGTGGTTCCTCGGACGGTCCGGGGTTGAAGCCCGCCGTCGAGGAGCTGACCGAGAAGGCCGAGGCAGCGGCCGACATCGACCCGACCGCCGAGAGCGTGCTGGAGAAGCTCGAAGGGATCGACCTCGACGACGAGCCGGACTCGGACTCCGCCGCCGACAGCGCTGGGTCCGAACCGGGCTCGTCCTCGGACGAGTCGACCGACCGCTCCAGCGACGACGAGGAGGCCGCTGGCGGGGGCGGGCAGGAGTCGGGCGCCCCGGCCGAGGACGATTCGGCACCGGAGGAGCCGGCCGACGACGGCGGGGGTGAGCAGCCCCGCGATCCTGAGGGGGCGCAGGCGACCCCGGCCGCCACGGGCGGCGAGACCGGCGGGACCGACACCTCGACCTGGGATAGTCTCGCCGAGTGTGAGGCCAGCGGTGACTGGTCGACCAACACCGGTAACGGCTACTCCGGCGGCCTGCAGTTCTCGCCGAGCACGTGGCAGGCCTTCGGTGGCGAAGGTCAGGCACACGAGGCGAGCAAGGAAGAGCAGATCGCCGTCGCCGAGAAGGTCCAGGCTGAACAGGGCTGGAATGCCTGGCCGTCCTGCTCTGCCCAGCTGGGCCTGAACTAGGCCGACGCACCCTGATGACGATCCGCAGGATGAGCGCGCTGCCGGTGGCCGCGGTGGTGGCCGTGGTGCTGGCGTGCGTGCTCCCGGCCTCCGACTCCCCGACTGGCCCGCGGATCGCGGGCCTGCAGGTGACCGCCCCGGGCCCGGCCGGTGACGGTCCGGGTGGGGGGCTGCCGGTGCGGGGGCAGGCGGGCCCGATCGTCGGCGGGCTCTCGGCGTCCTCGGTCGGGGTCCTGGTCGTCGACGGCGGCCGCCACCAGTGTTCGGCCGCGGTGGTCGCATCGCAGTCACGGCGGCTGCTGGCCACCGCGGCGCACTGTGTGTGGCTCGACGGGGCCTGGCGGCTCGACGGCGCGCACTTCATTCCCGGTTGGGCCGGCGGGGAGGAGCCCTACGGGCGGTGGGCGGTCGACACCGCCTTCCTGCCGCCGGCGTGGCAACAGGCCAACTCCCCGATCGAGGACGTCGCCGCCGACACCGATTTCGCGTTCGTGTCCCTGCTGCCGCGCGAGGGCCGCCTACCCGAGCAGGTCCTCGGCGCCCAGGGGGTCCGCTGGACGGTCGGCGAGCAGGTCGAGGTCGCCGCGCTCGGCTATCCGGCCCTGGGCAGCTACGACGGCCAGTCGCTGCGCGGCTGCATCGGCTCGGCCGCGGTCGAGGAGTTCGCCCGCGAACCCGGCCAGCCCGCTGGGCGGGTGCTCGCGATGGACTGCGACATGACCGAGGGTGCCTCCGGCGGGCCGTGGCTGGCCGGCCCGGACGCGCCCGATGGGCGCGGTCAGCTGGTCGGGGTGGTCTCTGGTGGCGACGACACGTCGCTGGTCTCCCCGCTGTTCGACGAGGCCGCCCGCACCATCTACGACGCCGCGGACTCGGCTTCCCTGACCGGTGGCGCCGGCACACAGTGAGCTCGCCCGGTCGCTGCTGGTGCGGTGCGGCTCAGTAGAGCCGTTCGCTCACGCGCCACAGGCCATCGGGCTCGAGGGTGAGCGCGACGGTGGCTGCCGTCTGCTCCGGGGGCGCCGTCAGCCCGTCGGCGACCTCGCACCCGGTCCGCACGGTCCCGGTCACCTGGACATAGACCTGGCGGTCGGTGCGCGGGGCCTCGGGAGGGATCACCGCGCCGATCTCGCTGACCGTGGTGCTGCACCGGTCGGCGACCAGCTGCTCCCAGCCCGCCCCGGTCGCGGGGTTCTGCGCGGTGGCGGTGTTGTCCGCCGCGGCGGCCCCGGTCAGTACCGGGGCGACCCGCTCGGTCCAGGTGACCGGGCGTGGGTCGGTGAAGCTCACCGTCCGGGAGGCTTTCAGCCAGCGGCGCGCGGTCGTCAGCGGGTCGTGGTCGGGGGCGGCGTGGGGCCCGGCGGTCTGTGCGGCGCCGGGCGCCGCCTCATCGGGCGCTGTGGGGTCGGTGTGCTGGCCGGGCACACATGCCGCGTACATGCCGCCGACGAGCAGACCGACGGCGATGCCTACGCCTGCCCAGCGTGCGAGGTTGCGCAGCCGCCCCGGCGGTGCGCCCTCCGGGCCGGACTCAATCAGAGACACGTCGGACCCCCCACAAGATTCGTATCATCTTGCCATCTAAGAAGATACGAAGTGTAGTCTATCCGCGGCCTGAAAATCGTCAGTCTGAGGACGGTGACAGACGTGCGCGAACCTCCGATCGTGGCGGGTGTTCTGGGTGGAGTCGGCACGACTCTGCTTGCTGAAGCGCTCCATGGTTACGACGCCGGGATCTACCGCGCCCAGCGTCCCGTGCACGTGCTCGTGTGCCGTTCGACGTCGAACTCGTTGCACTCCGCTCAGCGTGCGCTGCAGTACACCCCGGCCGCCGCTCCGCCGCCGGTCCTGGCGATCGTCGACGACGTGCCGAACGCGGCCTGGGGACCAAACACGCGGAACAAGGTGCACATCACCGAGCCGTACGTGAGCTCGGTCGTCCGGATCCCGCTGGTCGCTGACTGGCGCGACGTCGAGTCACCCCACGACAGGGCCGCGACTGTGCTCACCGAGGCCGAGCAGGACCTCCCCAAGGGGGTCCGCACCTTCGCCAAGGCCCTTCGGGCGCTGGTCGGAGAAGTCATCAAACAGAACAGCGGCCACCGATCCCGCACCGCCTGATCAGCAGCCACCTTCACTTCCGGAGCGCCTTGCCGTGTCTCAACTCCTCAGCGTCCTCGACGTCTACTCCCTGCCGCAGAGCCCGCCACCGCTCATCCCGGATCCGGGCCCTGGCCAGCTGCCCGGCAAACTCGGGGAGAACGCCAACACCATCATCGCCACGATGAAAGCCGTACTGCTGGTACTCGCCGCAGGTGCCGGCCTCATCGGTGTCGGGCTGATCATGACCGGTTCGAAAAACCGCAGCGGCTACGCGGTCAGCGGCATCGAAAAAATCGGAATGGTACTTCTCGGGGTCGCGGTCATGGGGGCACTTCCGTCGATTTTCGCGCTCGTCGTATAACCCCCTTCACTTGATTGACGAGGATCGCGCACACGCATGTTCGTAATCGAATCCTGGGCCGACGGCTTCGGGGATGCGGCCGGCGAGCTCCTGGGCATGTTGATGACCTGGTGGCTGCTGGTGCCGTCGCCACTGCAGCAGATCACGCAGGTGCGCGCGGTCAGCGATTTCGTCGGCCCCATCGCCATGCTGATTCTGGCGGTGTCGATGCTGGCCCAGCTCGGCCGCCTGATGATCTCGGGGCGACGGGAACCACTGGTTGAGGTCGGCCTCGGCCTGTTGAAGTTCGCCGTCGTGAACGCCACTGCCCTACTCGCCCTCAATCTTGCGCTCGACATGGCGGACGAGCTGTCACGAGCGCTGCTCGAAAACACGCTCCCGGCGTTCGGCGAGCAGGTCAACAGCACATTCGCGAACGCACCGATCGTCCCTACTCTGAAACTCGTCGTGGCGCTGGCCATGGTGGGGCTGGGTTTGCTCCAGTGGTTCATCCTGTTGTTTCGACAGGCCGCGATCCTGGTGCTTGTCGCGTTGCTGCCGCTGGCGGCGGCGGGAGTGCTGACCAACGCCACGCGCCGCTGGCTGCCGACCATGGTGGCCTGGTTGATCGGCCTAGTGATCTACAAGCCGCTGGCGGCGCTGATCTATGCGATCGGGCTGGGGCTGGTCGCCGAGGGCGATGACTTCGTCGCCGTGCTGACCGGGATCGTGGTCCTGCTCATCGCAGTGATCGCGCTGCCCGCAGCGTTGAAGTTCTTCAGCTGGGCCCAGGTAGGGGTCGGCGGCGGCGGCTCGACAGGAGGCGCGATCGCAGGTGCTGCGACCGGCGCGGTGTCGATGGGCGCGCTCAGCTCCTCGCGGCGGCAGGAAATGACCGGCCCCGGTAGCGCTCCGGCCTCGGCCCAGGGCGCCGCCTCCCCTACGGGCGGAGGCACCCAGAAGGCCGTTTCCCCCGGTGGTTCCGGAGGCGGAAGTGGACAAGGCGGTGGCGGTTCACCCGGTGGCGGAGGCGGATCGACTGGCCGCACGACTCCCCCAGATTCGTCGGGCTCCTCGAAGCACGGCGGCGGTGCACCGGGCGGCGGGTCCTCTGGAGCCGCGGCCGCGCGAGGGGGCGCTCCCGCGGGAGGGACAGCAGCAGGCAAGGCCGCCGGTGGCGCCGCCGGGGCAGGTGCAGCTGGGGGCGCGGCAGCCGGTGGTGCCGCCGCAGCGGCCGGCCCCGCCGGCGCGGCGGCTGCGGCGGCCGGGAGCGCGGCGCAGAAGGGCCGGGCTGCCGCCGACAACTTCGCCTCGCCGCCACAGGACCTCGGCGGCGCGGCACCGAGTAAGGGCCCGGACGGTGCCGGACCGGCCGGACAGGGAGGTAATCAGTGACGGCGCCCCGCACCTACGGGAACTGGCGACCGCCCCGCGGGTTCGGCATCGGACAGCTCGGCACGGGCCAGACCATGACCGTCTTCCTCGCGATCGCCATCCCCGTCACGGTGCTGAACTTCTCGGGCCGGGCAGGCGCGGTCGCTCTGGCGCTCGGCGCCCTCGTGATCGGCGCCGTAGTCATCAAAATCGGTGGTAGCTCACTCTCGGATGTGGTTATGCGACGTCTGCGTTTCACCCGCAGCAAGGCGGCCGGCTGGACCGAACGCACCGGCGGGATGGTCACCGACCACCTGCGCCGCCACGACCTTCCCGGCCCGATGGGGCCGATCGTGCCGTTGTCCACCGATGACGGGCGCGGCGGCAAGCAGGGCCTGCTCTGGGACCGCCGCACCGGATGGCTGACCGCGGTGCTGCGGGTCTCGCCGGTCGGGCTCGACCTGGCCGACCAGGGCCAGGCCGACGCCTGGGTCGCGAACTGGGGCGCGTTCCTGGCCGACCTGGGCTACCAGCCGATGATTCGCCACGTCGCGGTCACCATCGACACGTCCCCGACCGGCGGCACCACCCTGCGCGACTACGTCAACGATCGCATCGACCCGCGCGCCCCGGCCTCCGCGCAAGCGGTCATGGCCGAGCTCGCCGCCACCGCCCCGTCCTCGTCCGCCGAGGTCGACTGCCGGGTCTCGGTGACCTTCGACCCGGCCCTGGCCACACCCCGACCGCCGGATCTGGCCGCCGGTGTCGCCGAGGTGACCCGCTGGCTGCCCGGGCTCGAGTCCCACCTGGCCATGGCGGGCGTCGCGGTGCGCGGCCGCGCGACGGCCGCCTGGTTGACCGGGCGGCTGCGGGTCGCCTACGACCCGGCCAGCCGCTCGGTCCTGACCGACTACGACGAGCACTCCGACGAACTGCTGCGCTGGGCCGAGGCGGGCCCGGTCAGCTTCCAGGAGAGCTGGGACCACTGGCAGCACGACTCGGGGCTGTCGGTGTCGTGGGCGATGGTCGAGGCACCTCGCCAGTCGGTGATGGACCGCGTGCTGGTGCCGCTACTGGCCGCGGGCCCGTTCGCACGACGGGTGAGCCTGCTCTACGAGCCGCTCTCGGCCGGTGCCGCCGCCGACGAGGTCGAGCGCGAGATCACCAACACCCAGGTCCGTCGGATGTGGGCGCACAAGACCAAGCGCGACGAGACCCAGCGTGACCGCGACGATCTCTCG
Source organism: Pseudonocardia sp. UM4_GMWB1 (assembly GCF_017312155.1). Taxonomy (NCBI): domain Bacteria; kingdom Bacillati; phylum Actinomycetota; class Actinomycetes; order Pseudonocardiales; family Pseudonocardiaceae; genus Pseudonocardia; species Pseudonocardia sp. UM4_GMWB1. Next base: position 128,771 of record NZ_QJPN01000003.1, read on the forward strand.
CGCGCGGTGCAGAGCGCCCGCGAAGAGGCCGAGGGCGCCGGCGTCGGCCGGTTCACCCTGTACGTGACCACCACCGTCTTCGACGCCGAGCAGATGCCCGCCGCGACCGCCGACGTCGAACAGCGCGCCGGGCAGGCCAAGGTGCGGCTCCGGCGCCTGCGCGGCGCGCAGATCACCGGGTTCGCCGCCTCCCTCGGGCTCGGGATCAACCCTGCCGAGCTGGCCCGCCGCCCCCGCAAATGACCCACCGATGCACCTCGTCCCCCGCCTGACCAGGAGCCTTCCGTGACCACGATCTCCCTGCCCCCGCAGCAGCACCAGCAGCTCGACCCCGGTGAGCCGTATCGCGGTCGCCCGGTACCCCGGGCTCTGGGCTGGGCGCTGCCCGGCGCCGGGCGTGCGGCCAGCGCCGAGCCCGGGGTGATGTGGCAGGGCACGACCACTCAGGTGTGCGGGATGTTCCCGTTCGCGGTCAGCTCGGGCGCCGCACCGCCCGGGGTGCCCATCGGCCACCACATGCACACCGCCGAGCCCGTGGGACTCGACCCGGCGGAGTGGCTGCGACAGGGGCTGGTGTCCAACACCGGCATGTGGATCCAGGGCCAGCCCGGCATCGGCAAGTCGACGATCGTGAAACGCCTGATGACCGGGCTGGTCGCGTTCGGGTTCACCGCCGTGGTCCCCGGTGACGTCAAGGGCGAGTACACCCGCCTGGTCGAGCACCTCGACGGGCGCGTGTGGCGGATCGGGCGGGGCCTGCACTCGCTCAACCCGCTCGACGCCGGCCCCCTGCGGGCCGCGCTCGCCCAGACCAGCGGCGACGAACACGCCCGGCTCTCGGAAACCATCCGGGCCCGACGGCTGTCGCTGCTCGAAGCGCTCGTGGTCATCGTGCGCCGTGCCGAGATCAGCGTGACCGAACGGCGCCTGCTCGGTGCCGCACTCGACCTGTGCGTGGATGGCACCACCGACGGCGAGGAGCCGATCATCCCCGACGTCGTGCGGATCCTGGTCAGCCCGCCCGCGCTGCTGCTCGACATCGCTGCCTGCGACTCCACGTTGACCTTCCGCCGCGACGCCAGGGACCTGGTCAACACCTTGGAGCTGCTCTGCGCCGGCGCGATCCGGGGCCTGTTCGACCGCCAGTCCTCGATCACGGCCGACCTCGACACCCCGGCGCTGTCACTGGACATCTCCGCCCTCGACGACGACGAGGACGAAGTCGTGGCCGCAGCGATGCTCTCGTCCTGGGCGTGGGCGGCCGCGGTCATCGACGGCTCGGCGGCGACGGGCCGCCACCGCAACATCTTCCGCATCCAGGACGAGCTCTGGCGCGCGCTGCGCGTCGCCCCCGGGCTGGTCGAACGCTCCGACCGGGTCACCCGCCTGGGCCGCCACCGCGGCGAGATCTCCGCTCAGGTCACCCACTCCCTCGACGACCTCGAAGCGCTGCCCACCGAGGCCGACAGGGCCAAGGCCCGCGGCATGGCCCAACGCAACGGCGTCATGGTGCTCGGCGGCATGGCCGACAAGGAACTCGCCGCGATCAACGAGATCAGCCCGCTCACCGCGTCGGAGGCCGCAATGGTGCGGGCCTGGGCCGCGCCGCCGACCTGGATGACCGGCAGCACCCACCCCGGCCGGGGCCGATACCTGATCAAGTCCGGGGAACGGATGGGGCTGCCCGTCGCCCTGTCGCTGATGCCCAGCGAACGCGACCTCTACAACACCGACACCGCCTGGCAGCCCCGCACCGGACACGCCTGATGGCGCCGATCCCGTGGCAGCAGCTGGCCGTCCCCCTGGTCGGGTTCGGGGTCCTCGGTGCGGGGTTCGCGGCGATGACGTGCTGCTGGACGGCCGCCACCGCCGCGGCCGAGTCTGTCCCGGGCTTCGGGGGACCGACGCTGCGGGCGATGGTCTCCGCCGCCGGGACGGGCACCCTCGACCCCCTGATCGGGGCCGACGGCTCGCGCCCGGTGTTCTGGTCCGTGCTGGCCGTGGTGCTGGCCCTGCTGCTCGGCCTCGTCGTCGGCGTCCGCGTCTGGATCGGTTCCCGCGCGGGCCGGCGGGGCGAACCGCGCTCGGCGATGGCCGGTCACCGCGACACCCGCGACATGCGCGGTCGTGCAGCACAGAAAAGGGCAGTGCAACTGCGCCCATCCCTGGCCGAGCAGGACCGCATCGACAGCCGGGACCTGGGCCTGTGCCTGGGGCGCCGGCTCGGCGGCGTCGGCGAGTCGCGACTGCTGTATGCCTCCGAGGAAGACGTGATGATCATGATCGCCGGGCCGCGGTCGAACAAGACCTCCGCCCAGGTCGTGCCCGCGATCCTCTCCGCGCCCGGCCCGGTCATCGCGACCAGCAACAAGGTCGACGTCTTCACCTTGAGCATCGGGCTGCGCGCCGAGCTGGGCCGCTGCTTCGTCGCCGACCCGCAAGGCATCGCCGGGGTCGAGCAGAGCTGGTGGTGGAACCCGCTCGCCGACATCAAGGACCTGGCCGACGCCGGGTATCTGGTCGCGCACTTCTCCCGCACCGTCGGTGCCGGCAACTCCAACGACGCCAACCCCTTCTTCACCAGAGGCGCCGAGCGCCTACTCACCCAGCTCGTCCTGGCGGCATCGTGCAGCCCCGACCGGAGCCTGCGCGACGTCCGCACATGGCTGGCCACCCAAGCCAATGAACCGGCCGGCCTGCTGGAGGACGGCGGCTTCACCGAGGTCGCCGAAGGCCTGCGGGGACTACAGGACGCCCCTTCCGAGACCCGCGGCGGCCTGTTCGAGACCGCACTGACAGCCCTCGGGGCCCTGGAGTCCGAGGCCGTCGCCCGACTGGTCACCCCACCCTCGACGTGGCGGGACCCGCCCCAGGGCCCGGTGGAGGAGTTCGACCCGTGGCGATTCTTGGTCGGCTACCAGGCCGACAGCTCCGGCGACCCGGTCCCCCGCGACACCCTCTATCTGCTCACCCGCGAAGGCGCCGGCAGCGGTGCCCCGGTCGTCGCCGCCCTGGTCGATCACCTGCTGCGCATCGCCGCCCAGGCCGCCACCGCCCAGGGCGGGCGGCTCGATCCCCCGCTGCGCCCGGTGCTCGACGAGGCCGCCAACGTGTGCCCGATCGCGGGCCTGCCCGACCTGTACTCCTACTTCGGGTCGATGAGCATCCAGGTCCTGTCGTTTCTGCAGTCCTACCAGCAGGGCGTCGCGGTCTGGGGCAAGTCCGGGATGGACAAGATGTGGTCGGCGGCCACGATCAAGCTGGTCGGCGCCGGAGTGCAGGACCCCGAGTTCGCGCGCTGGATCAGCGACCTCATCGGGCCCCTGGAGGTGCCGACCTACTCCCACCAGTACGGCCGTGGCGGCGGCTCCACGTCGACCTCGATGCGGGAGAAGCCGGTGATGACCGTCGCCGACGTGGGCTCGCTCGACAAGCGCCACGCCATCCTGCTCTCCGCCGGGCGCCGCCCGGTGCTGCTGGAGCTGATGCCCTGGTACCGCGAAGGCGACGCCGAGACGATCAGCGCTCACGCCGCCGAAGCCACCGCCCAGGTCCGCCAGTCGGCGGTGTCCGCGCTCGGTCCCCGCAACCCGCTCGCCCAGCGCCTCGCAGCCCGCGAGCGAGATCCCCGCGGTGGGGCGACATGACCGACCCGGAGCCCAGCGGCGACATCGCACCCGGTGACTGGGCGGCGGTGATCGCCGCACTCACTCAGCTGCGCGAGGAGCACGCGACCCTCACCGCTCGGCTGGGAGAACTCGATCTCCGGACCGAGAGTATCGAGGGTGCCTTCGATGCGATCGAGGCCGCCACGCCGGAGGCTGTCGACCTGCTGCGGTCCGGTGACGCCGCCGCGTCCGACGACACCTCCGCCCCAGCCCCACCGGAGCCGGAAGAACCGGACACCGGTCTGGACATGCGTGAGCTCGTCCCGTGGGTGCGCGACCACATCGCGCAGCTGCTCGAACGCCGGCTGCCGCAGAACAAGGGCCGGCTGCGCTGGTGTCGTAGCTGGTGGCTGCACCCGGAGGCGATCGCACGTTTCGATGCGCTGCGCCGGTCCTGGACCGAAGCGATCGCCGCTGGTGAGGGCAACGCCCTGGCCACCTACTACGACCACCTCGACCGCCAGCTCGCGACGCTGATGGATGAACACGGCCCGTTCAGTGCCTGCGAGGGCGGACAACACGGCACCGAGCGGTTCGTGACCAAGCTCGGGCAACTCGACCCGCCCCCGGAGTACTTCTTCGTCCTCGACGAGCAGCTCGACCAGCTATAGCCAGCCCGATTTCGGGCGGCTCAGACCCCGTGTCGCCGGATGCGCCAGCGTGAGCAGGGAGGACAATCAATGCCCCGACCAAGCCGCCGCCGCTCCATGAACCAGGAGCCGCTTCCGCTGGAGGCCCTGTTCGGCGGACCCGACCCCACCGAGCCCCCCGTGCCCGCGGCCGAGGTGCCGTCGACCGATCAGGAGGACACCGATGAACCGCTACGGACGCCAGGCGATGCAGCACTGGCAGACGTACCTGCCCAACCGGTACGCCCAGATCACGAACCCGCAGCAGCACTTCACGACGCTGGGCCTCGAGGTGCAGGACGAGATCGAGACCCTGGCAGCGGACCGGGCCAACCAGGAGGGCCCAGCGGGGACCTACCTGGACCAGGTGGGCCGGCTCAACCGGATCCAGGCCCAGACCGAGGAGCAGGTCCTCGCCGAGCGGGTTCTGCTGCCCCCGGAGGCGGACGACCCGACTCCGGCCGAGCCGCACCGGTAGAACCAGCCCCAGCCCCCGCACCGGCACCGGGCCCGGGCCTGGTTGGCGAGTCGCCGGTGCGTCCGGACCCTGAGCAGGCCGAGCGCATCTCGGTCCAAGCACGCGCCCGGTTCGACGCCGGTGAGCTCGTGACCGCCCGCTCCCTGATGGACCAGGCAGCACGTCTCGACCCGGGCCGTCACGAGTACTGGGACCGGGTCCGGTCCCTGATCGACGGCCACATCGCCGCGCAGGCCGCGACCACCGCGCCACGGCCGCAATCGGCTCCGCCGGTACCGGCCGAGCAGTCGACACCCGCACCCGCCGCACCGGAACCCGTCACGGCCCCGCAACCGAGCAGTCCCCCGGCCGCACGCGGGCCGGAGTCCGACGACCCGGCGCGCTTCCCCGACGCCGCCGAGGTCGCACTGACCGAGGTGACGGCGAACCTGCTGCGGATCCGCATCACCGACGTGCTCGACGACGACCCCGAGCAGGACGACCTCTACGGCGGGTACCCCACCGCCGACGGCGCCACGCTGCGGGTCCACGACAAGCGCGCGATGCTCGCCACCCTCGACAACGAACTCGACATCACCGCCACGAACCTGCGCGGCCCCGGCCGCGTGCCCGATGCGGGCGACCGACGCCGCTACGCCGCCGAGGAACAGGGCCTGTTCGCGCTGCGTCGGCGGGTCGCGGCGCTGCCGGACCCGACGCCCGGCGACGGTCCGAGCCAGACCGTGCAGGCCACGATCACCCCTGCCGAGCCACAGACGGCGAGCCCACCCGAGCCCGAGGCCGACCGCGGCCCGGCCGCCGAGACTTCCGGGCCCCGCCCCGAGTCCCCGGCCACGCCGCCCGCTCCGGCAGCCACGGGCTCGGAGCTCGACGATCGAGTCGACCCGGCCGGCCCAGTCGCGTTCGTCAACGGCTACGGCATCCCCGCCGGGGACTACCCAACCGTGCCCGCGTCGGCGCTACTACCCGGCGACTTCGTGTCCTGGAATCAGGGCGACCGCGGATTCGTGGTGTCGGTCGACCCGGGTCGCGCCGGGCACGTCGACGTCGCCTATCACGATGCATCCGGCAGGACGCCCGTGCGCGACAAACGCAACGACACCCCCGTCCCGGTCATCAACATCGGCGGCGAGACGCTGCAGGACACCCGCCCCGACGGTCACCGAGCCGACCTCCAGCGCGTGGTCGACCACGACCTCGACCCCCGCGTGCTGCCCCGCAGCCTGCAGGCCCGAGCCCGGCAGATGATCGCCGACAAGCCTGTCGAGCCGGGACCGCTGCCCGACGACCTGGCCGCGCTACCGGTCGCCGAGATCAACCGGCTGGCCGCGCTCGATCAGCGGTGGCGGGCCGAGCTGCAGCGCACGAAGCCGTTCGGCTGGACCGACGAGATCGACCAGCTCGACACGCGTCAGCAGCAGCTCGACCGTGCCCGACAGGCAGCAACCGGGTCCGGCCCGGCGCTCGCAGAGGTCGAGGCGAGCGGCGGGCCCGGTGTCGAGGACCGTGTCGTAGCCCGTATGTCCGGCGATGTCCGGATGCGCCGGACCGCGGACGGCCGAGTGTGGGTGCGCACCAGCGACGCCCACACCTGGCGGGTCGCCGGCCCCGGGGAAACGGCCGCGTTCGACATCGAGACCCCCGAGTGGCGCGAGACCCGCCGCCACGAAGAAGCCGAGCACAGGCAGCGCAGGGAGGCCTCCCGACGCGACGCCCGCGAACGCTACGAGCAAGCGCAGCAGGCCAAGGCTGCCGCCCAGGCCACCACACCGGCTCCCTCCCCCGCTCCCGAGAACCGGGAAGAGTCCGATGAGCTCGCGGCCCTGACCCGCAGCCCGCAGGCGCGGGCCGCCGAGCTGGCCACGACCACCGTGTTGCGGCTCTACGCCCGCGACGAAGGGATGCAGACCCCCACGCAGTGGTCGGCAACCATCGCCGCGCTCCCGGCACCGGCACGGCAGGCCGTGCTGGACCGGCTCGGCTTCGACCAACTCGACGCGATGCTCGAACCGGCCATCATCGCCGACGAGCGCACCTGGCGCGACGAGCTGATCGCCCGCATCGGCCAGCTCAACCCCGACATCGGCCGCCGGGCCGGCGAGGCAGCGGCCGAACGCGACGCCCGCAACAGCGAGACCTCCGCCCGGCAGCTCGACCCGGGATCGCCGGGCACCGCCGAGACCGCCGCCGAGCCGCCCGCGCCGACGGTCCCGGCCACGCCGTCGGAGCCTGCCGTGACCGAGCAGGAACAACAGCCCGCCGCGGCGGGCCAGTTCCGGCCGGGCTCGGTGCGCCCACCCACCGGTGCCAAGGCGCGGGTACAGGCCAACCTCGCCGCCCTGTCCACCCTGCGCTCCCTCGGCGACCAGCCGGCCACCGAAGCCCAACAGGCAGAGCTGGCGCGCTGGTCCGGGTGGGGCGCGGTCCCCGAGGTCTTCGACGACCTGCGCCCCGAGATGTCCTGGGCCCGCGACCAGCTCGCCGAGATGCTCGACGCCACCGAGCTCGCTCGCGCCCGCTCCAGCATGCTCAACGCCCACTACACCGACCCCGACCTGGTCGAACAGGTCTGGACGGCGGTGAGCGAGCTGGGCTTTGAGCGCGGGCGGGTCCTCGAACCCGGCTGCGGGACCGGCAACTACATCGGGCTGGCCCCGGCCGGCGCGCAGGTGGTCGGGGTCGAGGTGGAGCCGACCACCGCGGCGATCGCGTCCGCGTTGCAGCCCCAGGCCCAGATCCGCAGCGAGTCCTTCGCCGAGAGCCGCTTCCCCAACGGCAGCTTCGACCTCGTCGTGGGCAACGTCCCGTTCGCCCGCACCGTGCTCAGCGACAAGGTCCACAACACCGGCCGCCACTCGATCCACAACCACTTCTTGATCAAGAGCCTGCACCTGACCGCCCCGGGCGGTCTGGTCGCAGCGATCACCTCCCGCTACACCCTCGACGCCCGCAACCCCTCCGCCCGCCGCGAGATGGCCGAGCTCGCCGACCTCGTCGGCGCCATCCGACTGCCCCAGGCCGCCCACCAGCGCACCGCCGGCACCGACGTCATCACCGACCTGCTGGTGTTCCGCCGCCGTGAACCCGACCGCGCGCCCCAGCCGTTCGACTGGGAGCTGACCGAGGTCGTCGACATCGGCGACGAACAGGTGCGGATGAACTCCTGGTTCGTCGGGCACCCCGAGATGCTGTGCGGGACCCTGACCAGCGGGTCCGGGCAGTACAGCTCCGCTGAACCACGGGTGGTCTCCGACCGGCCCGCGGCCGAGTTGCTCGCCGAGCGCCTGGCCCAGGTCGTCGACCGCGCCCGCCGCGACGCGCTGCTCCACTCCCCGACCCTGCCCGAGGTTCCTCAGCGCGCCGCCCTGCCCGGCCCGGAGCTGGACCTGGAGGACGGGCACCTGCTCATCGACGCGGACGGGCAGTTCCAGCAGGTCACCGACGGTGCCGTGGAGCCGTTCGAGGTCCCCAAGAGCCGTCAGGCCGAGCTGCGGGCGCTGCTCGAACTGCGCGACACCACCGTCACGCTGCTCGAAGCCGAAGCGGCGACCTTCGAGCACTCCGAGAGCATCGAGGAGCTGCGCGCGGACCTGAACCGCCACTACGACGCCTACGTCGACCGCTACGGCCCGATCAACCGGTTCAAGTGGCGTCGCACCGGCCGCGTCGACGAGGCCGGCAACGACATCCAGGCCCGCATCGTCGACAAGCTCGGCGGCTTCCGGGCCGACCCGCGAGCACCGATCGTGCTCGCGCTGGAGGTGTTCGACGCCAGCACCGGCACCGCGACCAAGGCCGACGTCTTCAGCGACCGGGTCATCGCCCCGCGGACCCCGGCCCGCGGCGCCGACACCCCGGCCGAAGCGCTGGCCATCTGCATGGACACCCACGGGCAGGTGGAGCTGTCCGAGATCGCGCGGCTGCTCGGCGTCGACGAGACCGAGGCCCGTACCTCGCTCGGCGAGCTGGTCTTCGCCGACCCCGCGCGCGACGGCCAGCTCGTTCCCGCCGCGGAATACCTGTCCGGCCACGTGCGCCGCAAGCTCGATCAGGCGCTCGCCGCCGCGGAGGACGAGCCTGCCTACGCCGCCAACGCCGCCGCGCTGCGCGAGGTCCTCCCACCCGACATCGCCCCCGAGGACATCGTGGCCCGCCTCGGGGTGCCGTGGATCGAGGCCGGCTACGTGCAGACCTTCCTGCGCGAGACCCTCGACGAACCGCGGCTGAGCGTCGAGCACACCTACGGCACCAACTGGGAGGTCAAGGGCAACGAGTTCTCCGTCGCGGCCACCAGCACCTGGGGAACCGAGCGCTACCCGGCCCCGAAACTCGCCGCCGCGCTGCTGGCCCAGAAGTCGATCGTGGTGCGCGACGAGATCGAGACCCTCACCGCCGACGGGTCCCCGACGACCCGCCATGTGCTCAACCCGGCCGCCACCACCGCCGCGCAGGCCAAGGCCGACGAACTCGCGCAGCGGTTCTCCGAGTGGGTCTGGGAGGACCCGAAGCGCGCCACAGAGCTCGCGCGCGTCTACAACGACCGCTTCAACTCCACGGTGCTGCGCAACTACGACGACGTCACGCTGTCGCTGCCCGGCCTGACCCGCACCTTCGAGCCGAACCCACACCAGTACGCCGCGGTCGCCCGAATGATCTCCGAGCCCGCCGTCGGGCTCTACCACGAGGTCGGCGCCGGTAAGACCGCCGAGATGGCGATCGGGGTCATGGAGCTGCGCCGCCTGCAGATGGTCCGCAAGCCCTGCATCGTCATCCCGAACCACATGATCGAACAGTGGTCCCGAGAGTTCCAGCAGCTCTACCCCCGGGCCCGGATCCTCGCCGCCTCCTCGGCCGACCTGCGCAAGGACGCCCGCCGCGCCTTCGTCGCCCGGGTGGCCACCGGTGACTGGGACGCGGTCATCATCACCCGCGGGGCGTTCGAGCGGATCCCGATGCGCCCCGAGGCGCAGGAGGCCTACCTCGACGCCGAGCTCGAGACGCTGCGCGAAGCACTGGAACGAGGCCGCGCCGAAGGCAGCAGCAACCGCGCCGTCAAGCGGATGCAGCAGCGGCTCGACAACGCCCAGGAGCGCATCAAGGAGAAGATCGCCCGCGACTACGACCCCGCGGTCACGTTCGAGGCCACCGGCATCGACTACGTGGTCGTCGACGAGGCCCACGACTACAAGAACCTGCGCACCGCCAGCAACATCGCCGGCGCAGCGATCGACGGCTCCAACCGGGCCCAGGACCTCGACATGAAGCTGCACTACCTGCGTAACAAGCACGGGCACCGGGTGGTCACCCTGGCCACCGCGACCCCGATCGCGAACTCGATCACCGAGGCGCACGTCATGCAGCGCTACCTGCGCCCTGACCTGCTCGAACAAGCAGGCGTGCTGAACTTCGACGCCTGGGCGGCGACGTTCGCCGCGACCGTGTCGGACGTCGAGCTGTCGCCCGACGGCAGCAGCTTCCGGATGAAGGGCCGCTTCGCCCGCTTCCACAACGTCCCCGAGCTACTGCGCATGTGGTGGGTCTCCGGTGACGTCAAGACCGCCGACGACCTCAACCTGCCCCGCCCGGATCTGCTGCCGCGCCCCGAGGACGGCCAGCGCGCACCCCGGACCTTCCTGATCCCGGCCACCGAAGGGCAGCAGCAGCTCATCTCCGAGCTGGGCGACCGTGCCGAGCAGGTCCAGGCCCGTGCGGTGCTCCCGGACGTCGACAACATGCTCAAGATCTCCAGCGACGGCCGCGCCGGCGCGCTCGATCTACGACTCCTGGGCCGGGACATGCCGTTCGGGGAGTCCAAGATCGAAATCGCCGCTGACGAGATCGCGCGGATCCACCACGCCCACAGCGATGACGAGTTCCTCGACGCCGACGGCGAGCCTCATCCGCGCCGCGGGGGCTTCCAGCTGGTCTTCTGCGACCTCGGCACCCCCGGCGACGGCGCGAAGCGGCCGGGCTGGAACGTCTACGCCGAGCTGCGCGACCAGCTCGTCGAACGAGGCCTGCCCCGCGAGCGGGTCCGGTTCATCCACGAGGCCGCCAACGACCGGAAGAAGGCCGAGCTGTTCGAGGCCTGCCGCGCAGGCGAGGTCTCGGTGCTCATCGGCAGCACTTCCAAGATGGGGGTGGGCACCAACGTCCAGAACCGGGCAGTGGCGCTGCACCATCTGGACTGCCCGTGGCGCCCGGCCGACCTGGCCCAGCGTGACGGCCGGGCGCTGCGCCGGGGCAACCAGTACAGCGAGATCGCCCTGAACCGCTACGTCGTCGAAGGCACCTTCGACGCCTATATGTGGCAGGCGCTGGCGCGCAAGGCCGCGTTCATCTCGCAGCTGATGAACGGCCGGCTCGACGTCCGGGAGATCGAGGGCGATATCGGCGACACCGCGCTCAACTACAACGAGGTCAAGGCACTCGCCGCCGGGAACCCGCTGCTGCTGGACAAGGCCAAGGCCGACGCCGAGCTGACCAAGCTGGAACGCCTCGAACGCTCGCACGTGCAGACCCGCTCCCGGCTGCGCTACACGATCGAGGTCAACGAGGGCCGGGTCCCTGGCCTGGAGGCCGAGATCGAGGCGCTGCGCGCGGCGATCGAGCGCCGCACCGACACCCGAGGCGAGCAGTTCGCCATCGAGACCGGGGGACGACGCCTCACCGATCGCAACGAAGCGGGCACCGTCCTGATCGGCCAGCTCACGGCGGCGGCCACCGGCCCGGAGAGCACCCGGCCCACCGAGATCCCCGGCATCGCCCGCCTCGGCGGCCAGAGTTTCGACGCGTTCGTGTGGTCCGCCGGGCCGCGCGCGGGCTACGAGCTACGGGTCTCCGGGACCAGCCACGGCGGCGTCGTGGAAGGCTCCAAGTCCCAACTGCTTGAGCTGTCTACCAGCGAGAAGCCCGGCTCGCTGGTCGTGCGCATGGAGAACCGGGTCGCCGGCCTCGACGAGAAGCTCACCCGCGTGCAGGACGACCTCCAACGCACCGGCGAGGAGACCCAACGCGCCACAGAACAGCTCGAGCGTCCGTTCGCCCACGCCGCGGAGCTGGAACAGGCACGTGCCCGCGTGCGGGAGATCGACGCGGAGATGGCCGGGCTCGCCGCCCCCGAGCCGAGCAGCTCCGACGCCGCCGGACCCGCCGACACGGGGGCGGCCGATCCCGAGTCCCCCGCGCCCGAGCCGCCCGCGTCCGGGGACTCGTCGCAGTCCGTCGCCGAGGCCGAGCAGTCCGCCGCGGCGGTGGCTGCCGCTCTCGCCGCGCACCGCCCCCCGGCCGGGTCGCCCCGAGCGGCACCGAACTCGGGCTCGACACCTTCTCCCACGGGCCCGCCCGCACCTGGCCCGGCTCCGCAGCCGGAGCGGCACTCGGCAGCTCGGCGGCGCCTATGAACGCACACGCACACACCGGACAGCGTTTGGTCACTCGTTTCGGCATCGTCGATCCGTGCAGTTCTCGCTACGCTGACGCACAATCCCGACCAGGAATCGACGAGAGCGCCCCGGTGCAGTCGACTCCGTTTCCCACAATGAAGAGAGGTTCATGACGTGGCCCAGGTGTTGACCGTCCGACTCGTCGACGATCTCGACGGCAGCTCCGCCGATGAGACGGTCGAGTTCGCCATCGACGGGAAGCAGTACGAAATCGACCTCACCTCCGCTCACGCGAGCAAACTCCGCGGGGTCCTGGCCGATTACGTCTCCGCCGCCCGACGGCACTCGGCCCAGCTCCGCCGTGGACAGCGCCGGGAGGAGACCGCTGGCGCGCGGCCGACGGCCACGGTCAACCGTGAGCAGAACCAGGCGATCCGTGCCTGGGCGCGCAAGCAGGGCATCTCCGTGTCCGACCGTGGACGCATCCCGCAGAGCGTCCTCGACGCGTTCCACAAGAACGCCTGACCGCGACCGGATGCGCAGCTGTGCCCGCCATACAGAATGTGGCGGGCACAGCATCGGGCTCGGCTACGCTGGCGCAATGAACGAGCCGGAGGACTACTACAACGGTGATTTCCTCCAAGATATCGCCGAAAGCCGCCTGCTCGAACTCGGCGGCCGCGAACTACTCGCCCACGCACAACACTATGCAGGCGAAAGCGCCGACCTCATGCATCCCTGGGACGGCACCGGCCCGGAGCCCGAAGCGCGAGTGTCCGAGTACATCGGCTCCCTGTGGCGCTACATCGAGTTGATCGAGTCACGCCAACGCCCAGCGTCGTCGTAGACAGCTCCCGATCATGCCCCGCCGCTACTCGACAGCAAGCGACGACGTGACCACGATACGTATCAACTCGAAGCGCACAAATGATACGTTTTGCTGGTGCGTGCAGCTGCGACCAGCGGGGCCATCGCGCTCGGTCTGGTCCTGTTTCTCGGGTTCCTCCTGATCGTGGCCGTGGCAGGTAGCGGCGCCGGCCGACCCACCCCTGGCCTCCCCGGTGTCGTGTGCGCCCCACAGGGAGCCGATCCGGCGCAGCTGGTCGAGGGGATCGGCCCCGAGCAGGTCAGCAACGCCGGCCTGATCGTTGCCACCGGCGTCGAGATGGGCGTCCCGCAGCACGGGTGGGTCGTCGCCTTGGCGACCGCGATGCAGGAGTCGAACCTGAAGAACCTGGCCAACTCCAACGTCCCCGAGTCGCTCGAACTGCCCAACCAAGGCGTCGGCAGCGACCACGACTCGGTCGGGCTGTTCCAGCAGCGCGAGGCGGGATGGGGCGACGTCGCCACCCGCATGGACCCGCGCCAGTCCGCCCGCCTGTTCTACGACGCGCTCCTGCAGGTACCCGGGTGGGAATCGCTGCCCGTCACCCGGGCCGCCCAGCTGGTCCAGGTCAGCGCGTTCCCCGACGCCTACGCCAAGTGGGAGCAGTCGGCCGCCACGCTGGCCGGGGCGCTGGAAGGGGTCGAGTGCGGCCCCGAGACCGGCCCTGTGCCGGCCGCCGATCCGCAGATCCAGCGCGTCGTCGACCGCGCCATGTCCCAACAGGGCCAGCCCTACGTGTGGGGCGGCGGTGACGCCAACGGGCCGACCAGTGGCGGGTTCGACTGCTCCGGGCTCATGGTCTACGCCTTCGCCGAGATCGGCATCGGCGTGCCCCACCAGACCCAGGCCATCTGGAACTCCTTCCAGCCCGCGATCACCGACCAGGCCGCGATCCAGCCCGGCGACATGGTGCTGTTCTCCTCCAACGGCCAGCCCGGCGGCATCCACCACGTCGGCCTCTACCTGGGCAACGGGCAGATGCTGCACGCCCCCGAGAGCGGAGACGTGGTCAAGGTCGAGCCCGACATCTGGTCCAACTCCTACTACGCGGGGGAGTTCATCGGAGCCGTCCGCGCGACGAACCCCACCGCGGCATGACCCCACGCCGCGCTCGTCGCCCCGTCCGTACGCAGCGGGAGCTTCCCGGTGTGCACCCCCTACGAGAAAGTGAGTACGTCCGTGGCGAACATCAACAATCCCCCGTTCTGGCTCGTCCTGGGCCTGCCCTGGCCGGACGGGTCCCGCAACGACACCGAGGAATGCGCCCAGGCGATCGCGCCGACGTTCATCCCGCGTGAGGCGCAGTCGCGGCCCGTTCAGGCCATCCTCGACTTCGCCATCGGTCTCCACCGCAAACACGGCATGCGCGTCATCTTCCTGTCCGAGCTGACCGGGTTCCTGCGCCGGGCGCAGGCGAACTGGGCCGAGATCGGCGTCCCTGACTTCGACACGGCGCTGAGCGAACTGATCGAGGTCCCGACCCCGACCCTGTTCATGAGCCTCACGCAGTACGCGCACATGCTGCTCTGCACTGCCGGGAACGCTCAGACGATCACCCACTCGCCGGAGAATCCGGCCGGCCGCACCGTCGACCCCTCCGAGTACGCCGAGCTCAAGAAGAACCTGCAAGGCGCGCTCGACCGCGACTGGCCCGCCTACATCGACAGCCTCACGCGATCGGGCCGCCTGCGTGTGGACTAGAACGGCTGCCCTGGTGGGGCCAGGGAGTCATTCGCGTAGAGGCGTCTCGAGTGCCTCGCGCACCTGATCGGCCAGGTCGTCCTCGTCACCGAGGAGCGCCGTGGAGCGCTCGACACCGGGCGGCCTGAGCGTCACCCCGCCGGTGAACTCGTCACCGTCGAGGACGACCGGGTCGGCGATCGCCCGGGACAGGTCGACCGCTCCCGCGAACAGTGCCGCGCCCGCGGTGCTCTGTAGGCGCAGCCCGCCACTCCCGACCAGATCGCGCAGGTTGGTGTGCTGGGCGACTTCGCTCCCCGACATGTCCAGCTCACCGAATACGGCGGCGCCCTGCAGGTCGAGTACGCCTTCGATCAGCGCGCCACGTAGCGACAGCTGGCGCTCCACCCCGAGGTCGATGGCGAGCAGGTCGCCGCCGAAGTACGCCTCACTGGCGTCGAGTCCGTTCCAGGAACGCAGCGCAAGCCGCGTCGTGCCCGTCAGCCGCGCGCGGGCCAGGCTCAGTCCTCCGAGTGCGATTCCGTCGAGGTCCAGGTCGTGGAGCTGGGCATCGCTGAGATCGAGGTGCAGGGTGGCGCGCCGGTTCCGGTCGCGGGCGACCCGCTTGAGGTGAGTACACAGCCGCTGCTGTACCGCCCGGGCCACACGCTCGTCTCGCCCGGCTGGCGCTGCCCGCAGGAGTTCGCACCACACGGCGATCACCGCCGCCGAGCTGGCCCCGTCCCGCTGGGCGATCGCGCCGAGCTCCTCGAGGGCTGCGAACGCTGCGACCAGGTCCTCCCCGGTGAGCCGGGCCGCACAGTCGTCGATCCTGCTCGACGGGCCGATGCCCAGAGCACTGGTGTCACCCCCCTGAGCCGGGGCCCCCAGAGGGACTTCCGCCCGCCCTCGTGGGCGCAGTACGACGAACCCCGACACCACGATGGCCACTGCGGTCGCCGCGATCGCAGGAAACAGCCACGCTCCAACGCTGTGCAGACCGGCAGCCGCGGCGACCCCACTCACCCTGCTCTCCTTCCCCTGATGGCTGGGTCGGCGCCGTCGACGGCGCCCACCTCGCTGTGTCGGCTGGGTTCAGCGACGTGGGCGCGGGGCGCGCGTCGCCTGCCGAGTCGGCGCCGGCTGCGGAGGCGACGAGACCTGCCGGGTCTCCGAACGCACCGCCGCGCCGGGCTCGATGGTCGGGGGGCGATGGGCGACCTCGGCGCGCAGCGCCGCCGCGGTCGGCACGCCGGACTCCTCGGCATGGGCGATCGCGCTCTCGCGGTCGGCTCGACGCCGGTCGATGCCGGCCTCGTCCTGCCCGATGAGGTCTTCACGTGGCCGGGTATCCAGGTCATCCGGCGTCCGTGCGTGCGCGGCGGCCTGCTCCTCAGCATCAGCCGCGCGACCCCGCGCCTCGGCAGCCCGGTTGAACTTGCTCCAGACCTCTCCCGGGTCCGGCGCGGCAAGGATCTCCGCGATGTACGCGTCGTCCTCGACCGTGCCGGCGCCTCGCGACATCTCCAGCGCGGTGCGCTCGACGGCGTTGGTCGGATCGAGCTCGCGAACCTCGAACGGCGGCGGGGGCACACCGTCCCGGACGGCCTCAGTGACCGGACCCGGCCTGCGCGACTCCTCAACCTCGGTGAGGTCCCTGACCCGCGCCGCGTGCTGGGCATCGCGTTCCCGCCCCGACACCTCGCCCGCCCTGCGGGCCTCGTTCTCCCGGAAGTCAACCCCCCGCCGCAGCAACGTCTTCAGATAGCCCGCAGGGGTGACGGCGCTGCGGATTCGGTCCTCCGGCAGCCGCGCAAGCTCGTCAGCAACCGGGGCACCCTGCTCCTTCCACGCCAGCAGCTGCTTGGCCAGCCCCGGCCAGGCGCGGCACCCGATCACCGAGTCCGCGGTCTCCGGCGCGAGGTAGCGGCGCATCATCCGCTCGGCCGGTCCCAGGTCGGGACCCGTCCGATACACCCCGGTCTCCGCTTCGGCCGCCGCACGCCTCGGCTCAGCTGTCGCCTCGGTCGGCCGCGACGAGCGCGCCCGCTTCTCCAGCACCCCACGCAGGTACGCGGCGGGTTCACCGGCCTCGTTGATCTTCTTGCCAGGAAGGCCCGCCAACAGGGGGGTGAGGTCATGGCCGTCGGACCGCAGGTCGGTCAGCTGCGCCTTCACCTGCCCGAAATTGCGGCTGCGGTACACCCGGTCGGCCTCCACACCGGCCTCGTGCAGTCCCTGCGCGAGCGCCTGGTCGACCTCGCGGGCGACGACCGGGTCGACCTGTACGGCATCGACCACCTGTAGCCGGTCGGCCACCTGCGACACCAGACTGCTCGTGTAGCCCGCGAGGTTGCACAGCTCCTGGTCCTGCTGGTCGTACCAGGCACGGAGCGCACCGGTACCGAGCCGACCGAGGACGTCCTCGATCGCGTAGCCGCGGTCCTCCAGACGACTCAGCTCGTGAGCCAGCTGGTCGATCGAGGAGTAGTCGACATCGTTCTCATCGCGGCGCGGGCGAAGTACCCCCGCAACGAGGCCAGGGTCGTGCGCCCACGCCGTGTGCAGGCCATGGGCCAGCCGCTCACGCAGCTGCACCTCGTCCTCACGCACCTCGGTGCGAGCGTGCTCGGCGCGCAGGAAGCCGTAGGTACCGAGCTCGCCGAGCGACTTGAGCGTGCGCTGCTCGCCGCGGGTCACCTCATCCTGCAGCCGCAGCGCGGACTCCCGGTCGGGGACGACCACGAACACCGACAGCGACTTCTCGTGGTACGAGCCGTGCGCCCACAGCCCCCACCCTCCGCGCGTGCCCGACGGCGAGTTCTCCGGCATGGGCCCGGCCGTGGTGTGCACCGTCCAGCCGAACTGCGGCTCGCTGCTGGTCCTGTGCTCGAATCCTTCCGCCCCGTTCGCGCTGCTCTCGCGGAAGGCTGCCTCGTCGGCCGCGGCCATCGCGCGAACCCGGGGGTCGAGGTCGTTGGCGTACTGCTGCGCCGTGCGGGCAGCCGCACGCTGCTGACTCCAGGCGGCCTGACCCAGTTCCATCCGGCGCTGCCGCAACGCGTTGGCCGTCACCAGCATCAGCTGCGTCCAGGCCTGGACCTGCTCCCGCCCAGGGCTCAGCAGAGGAACGTCCTGGTCGATCTGACCCGTCATCGGCCTCTCCCTCGCGTCTGGTTCTCCTGCCGCCGAGCCTGCGGAGCCCGGGCCGGCCCCGGCGGGGGCTGCTGCGGCCGCTGACGGCGCGTGGTCTTCGTCTGGCCCCGGCCCGGGCCGTTCGACGTCGTCCGCGCCGAGGTGGCCTGAGCCGAACTGCGCAGCGCGGTGCAGCTGCGCTGCGCGGCCTGCGCCTGGGCAAGGCGCGCCTGTGTCTCCCGCAGGGCGGCGATCTCGGCGACCAGCGCTGCCAACGCCAGCACCAGCCGGGCCCCGTCGCCCGCGCCGTGGCGGCTCACGGTCCGCGTCGCGGCCAGCCGCCACGCCGACTGTCGCAGCGCCTTCGCCACCGGCGACCACCGCGACGGCAGGACCTGGCCCGGTACCCGGGTCGCCCGGTCCAGGTCGTTGCCCGCGTCCCGGCGCACTCGCTCGCCCTGGTCCTGACGGCCGGTCACCGCGCCCACCGCGGCGAGCATGTCGCCGGCCGCGTGTGCGACCCCGTCCGCGCTCGCCCCGGTCTCGCCGGCGGCGAGGGTGGCCGTGGCGTGCTCCATCGTCGAGACCGCATCGTCGATCGCGGCCGCGCGCTCCCGCGGGCTCACCGTCGCCCGGTGCGTCTCCTCCGCTGCGCCGGACACCGGCACCGGTGCGGGCGCCGACTCCCACCGCAGCACCAGGTTCGGCAGCGAGAGGTCCCGGGCCAGCGTGCGCCCGGAGAACCACACCGGCTGACCAGCCCGTGTGACATCACCCGGCGCCGCCACGGAGTACCCGACCATCGGGGCGTGCTGCTCCCCCGACTCCGGGTCCTGTTCCGGCGGCCCGTAGCGCGGCCGGACCAGCACACCCAGCTCTCCCAGCGCCGCCACGAACGCTTCCGGGTCGCGTGCCTGCACCGCCGCGACCCGTGCCGTCCGCCGCAGCCACTCCCGCGAGGACTCGTCCAGCTCCCGTCGGGCCGCCTTCTCCTGCTCGGCCTGCGACGGCCCGGTCACCGAGCTCCGGTCGGCGCCCGCCGTTGCCGCCAGCCCCAACTCCGCCTCCGCGGCTTGGCACGTCTCCCGAGCCCGGACGAAGTCCCGGT
This sequence comes from Pseudonocardia sp. UM4_GMWB1, assembly GCF_017312155.1. NCBI lineage: Bacteria > Bacillati > Actinomycetota > Actinomycetes > Pseudonocardiales > Pseudonocardiaceae > Pseudonocardia > Pseudonocardia sp. UM4_GMWB1. Next base: position 147,740 of record NZ_QJPN01000003.1, read on the forward strand.
ACGGGTACACCCGCTTCCCCGACTCCTGACGCACCAGCACCGCCGCGACGTGCACGTGGTCGTCGTCATGCCGGATCGCGACCCATCGACAACCGTCCGGATCCCCGCGCTGTGCGATCCCCGTCCGGTCCAGCAGATCCTCGACCACCCGCGCCCACTGCTCGTCGCTCAGCACCGGATCCTCCGGTGAGTTGCGCAGTGAGCAGTGCCAGACCGGGCCCTGCCGCATCCGCTTGCCCTGCTCCACCACCGGCTCACGCAGACCCACCCCGGCCCCGACCGCCGGCGCGCTGAGATCGTCGACCAGGGCGCGCACATCGAACGAGCCGTCCGCAGCCTGCGCGGGCTGATGCGTCTCGGGTGCCCCGTCCCAGGTAGCCACGACCCGCTGCCCGGTGTGCTCGTTGAACCGCCCCGGGCCCATCAGGTAGCGGATCAGCCCCTCAGCGCGCCACCCGCGGCTGATCTTTGCGATCACCGCCGGCTCCTGCTCCGCCGCGCCTGCGGCATCGCCTCGGTCACCTGCTGATCGACCTCAGTGACCGTGCGGTCGATCCGCTCGACCGCCCGTGCCACCATCTGCGCGACCTGACCGACTGTCGACTCGAGCGCCCCATCGGTGTTCGCGACCCTCGCGATGTCGTTGAGGTTCCCGCCGATGTTGCGCAGCACCCGGCGGTCCTCCATCAGCTCCGAGCGCAGCCCCATCAGCCTCTGCATCCGCGAGCCGGCCGCACCTGCCGAGACCCGAGCACCGGGCACCACCGGTTCGGGCAGCTCCGCAGCCCGGGCCGCCGAGTCCCCCACCCACGCACCCGGGGCCATCGCCGCCCGGGCCGCCGCCGCTTCGATCGCCGCCCACTCCGACTCGGAGAACGACACGGTCGTGGTGTGCGGCCGTCCGCCCTCGGCACGAGGGCGTCGAGTCCGGGTCATCGAAGATCCCTCCCCTCGGGTTGGCGTGGCGCCGGCAGGACCGGACGTGGCGGGCCGAGATCACCCGGACCCGACGCCGACGATCTCACACGCCAGCCTCACATCGGTGTTTTCCTTAGGAAAACACCTAACTTGCTCCGCCGATTTGTGGGGCGACGCGTGCGGCGGCTCGAAATCGGCGGGACCCCGGCGCCCCGTCGGGCGTGCGGTCGCGCGCGTCGCGCGGTGCGGCCTCATGGCGGCGCGCTTCGCTCGCGGTCGCGAGTACCAGCGTGTATCAGAGTGCATCGCGGGATTGATACACATCGCGGTACAGTCCGCCCTATGAACACGCGCGGGGCGACAGCGCAGGCCAAGACGCAGGCTCGTAAGGCGGCCCAGGACCTTCTGCAGGCACGGATGCGGCCCATCACCAAGCTCGCCGAGCTGGGGGTCGAGGTGGACAACGCACGCGCGGAGTCCGACGCCGCGCGGGAGCGCCTGAGGACCAAGCAGGAGGCCTACGCCGACGGCTACCGCGATGCGCGCGACGCCGGGTGGAGCCCGGCCGAGCTGGAGGAGATCGGGTGCGGCACGCAACCCGCCGGCGCTGCCCTGCGCACGACGCCCCGTCGCACGGACCACGACGGCAGCACGAGCAGCGCCACGCCCACCGACCGCGACGATGACTACAGCGCCCACGACTCCGCCACTCCCACCCCGGAGCCGACGGACCTCGACGCCGCACACACTCAACCGTCCTGAACCGTCCTCCGCCGCATCGTCGGTAACCAGGCGGCCGGCACACGCGCGCAGCACGAAGGCGCCGTACGCGGATGCGTACGGCGCCTTCGGTGTGTGTAGCTCGTTCAGGCTCTCGACCTGGGCAGTCGCCGATGCCGCCGGGACGCGGCCAGCACCATCCCCGCGAGGGGCCGGGTACAGCTGCCAGCGCGCCCAGCAGGGGTCAGTGGCAAGTGATCACGGAGCGCTAGCGCAGTGATCGCGCGGCAGCCGGGGAGCGCAGCGACCCGTGCAGTTCACGAACGACGCGGCGGCCTGGTGGCCAGCTCACTCACCGGTCTTGGCGTGTCCGGCCCGGCCGGGGCGGCTCCGCCGGTCGCCGAACTCCCACAACGCGCGGCGGTGCCAGAGGGCCCGCCCGTCGGCATCGGTCTGCTCGGGCGCCGGGAAGTAGTCACGGTTGCGCGAGAGGAAGCTGCGGATCGTCGACTCGTTGCGGTAGCCGAGCACGCGGGTCGCCTCGGTGATGTCGACGAGCTCGTCGGGCTCGCCGGTGTAGTCCACCGGTGTCAGCGAGCGACGCTTGGCTGCCTCGCGCTCGTCGTTCCACGCGTCGGTCTCCTCGAGGTCGAAGTAGAGGAACCGCTCGAAGCGCCGCACCGGCTCGGGATGCTCGTTGTCGGCTCGCTGGTGGTACAGCACGGCGAGCCATTGCGCGTCCAGGCGGTAGCGCTCGGCCATCCCGGGCCGGTTGATCAGGGTGCGCCCCTCGTGCTCGATCGTCGCCGGTGGCTGCTCGCGCCGCGCGGCTGCGTTCCGGACCGTGTCGACGAACGCGCGCATCGCCTCCAGGTCCCACCACTGGCGGCGGCCTTCCCGATACACCAGCTCGGGATGGTCGTTCGTGTCCCGGTCCCGCCACCAGGTCCGCGCGGTCGACTCGCCGATCCCGAACTCCGCGCAGAGCGCGGCGCGCGTGACGAGCACGCGCCCGTCGCGCTCGAAGCGGTCGGGCGTGCGGGGACTGGCCTGTCGTGCGGGTGACACCAGCACGATCCTAGGCCGCGTCATCACTCCTCCTCGCCGGTACAGACCGCCCCGCACGACACCGGGCCCGACCCGCGCGGCCCGGACGGGACCGGCTCCCACTGCGTCCGGGGCCGGATGCTCCAGCCGGCCGTCCGGTGCCCGCCGGTGTGTGACCGGGCGGGCACCGGGTCGGCGGGGGCGTTCATCGTCGGTCCTGCAGCTCGGCCTCGGTGATGACGCGAGGGCGCTTCATGCCGTAGTCGAGCCCGTTCTCGATGGTGGTCGTGACTTCCTGGGCGGTCGTGATGCTGCGGACCCGACCGGCGGAGTCCGTGGTCGTGCCGACGTGGGTGAGCGCCACCTCGAGCAGTCGGGCGAGAGCGTCGGCCCGCGTGAGGTGCTCCCCACCCACGAGGTTGCCCACCTTCAACGCGGCGTCGCGTCGCGCCTTGTGCCGCCTGCCCACGCCCTTCGGCACCGTCTTCAGCTTGTCCAACTCGGCCTCGACGATCCGGTCGACGTAGGCCTGAACGCGCTTGCCTCGCGTTGCCGACGTGCCCGCATGGGCTGCGCGCGGCACCGGGATCGGCTCCGGCTGCGGTGCAGGGCGCGCGGCGCACATGGCGTCGAGCAGCCAGCGCGGCAGCGGCGCGATCGGTCGGCTGTTCTGCGCCCGGTAGACCCCGTCACTACGCCGGGAGGTCGCGGCAACGATGTAACCGCCCCCCGCTCGGACGTCCAGCAGCGGCGCGAGGCGGCTCTCCGAGTTGCGCAGCTCGACGTCATCCGGCGCGCGGAAATAGAGATGAACGCCCTTCCGCGGGCTCTGAACCCGGTAGGTGTCCAGCGGGAACTTCTCCCCGGCTGCGTCGGCCATCCGCTGAAACACCTGCAGGCCGTGCTTGCACCCCTCATACGGCTCGGCCAGCTCCGGCGCCCCGGGCTTCGCCGGGTCGAGGTCGACGACCACAAGCCGGGAGGGGAGCGTCGCTATGGCCAAGTTATAGGGCCGCTTCGCCCACCACTGCATGATCTTCTCCGGGTCACGGGTGGCCTCGTTCTCCCAGTCCTTCACCGCGGGCATGTTCTTCGTGCCCGGGTACAGCGGGAACACGTACAGCCCTGCCGCTGCGGCCTCCAACGCCCGCTGTCCCCGCTCCCCGAGCGTGCTCCCGTGGCCGGTCGTCGGTGCGGGCTGCGTCTCGTTCGTCATCTCCGCTCCTTCTGCTGTCGGACCCGACCCCGGGACCCGCCGCGCGGCGGGCCCCGGGATGCGGTCGGTCACGCGGGGTCGGTGGCCCAGGACGGGCACCACGGCTGGCAGAGCTGCCCGGCGGGAGCGCCACACAGGTCGTCGGCGCCCTCGCACGGCACGGCGCGGCGCACGATCTCCCAGGACGAGCACGACGGCTCGCACGACTGCCCGGCGGGGGCGCCGCACGGCTGGTCGACTCCCCGGCACGGCTGGTCCCGGTGCTCGTTCAGCACCGCGGTGACCGGGTCGGTCCCGACCCGCTCGCGCACGGGCCCATGCAGAGCTCCGCGGATCGCGGCGCTGATGGCGGACATGCCGCCCGACTGGGGGTGGCGGGGCGTCGTGGTCATCTCGGACTCCTTCGGTCGTTCGGTTCGCGGTGGTTGTTGGACTCGCATGCCGTACGATTCCAACACTTTAGATTTTACAGCGCTTCCTGATGGTTCGCTACCCTCTACCACCATTGACCTGCGATTTTTCCTGGCCGGGCGCGTAGCTGGCCGCGTAGGCGATGTCGACGCTTCGGTCCACCGGACGGAAGCCGGCGACCGGGTAGCCGCGCTCGTCGTGCTCGACCTGCCGGAAGAACCTGCCGCACTCCGGGCAGCCCATCGTCTGATGGTCCCGCCAGCCCTCGGGCGGGTCGTCGAAGCTATGAGCGGTGCCGTCGCGGTCAGCGAAGTAGAACCCGCTCCCGGCTGGTTCGTTGCCGCAGGGGCAGACCGGGTCGAAGCGCGAACCGTGCACCTCGTCCCACGCCTCTTCGACGTACTCGACCTGCTCTCCGCGCGGGGCGGCCGCGAGGGTGATTTGCTCGACCTGGTCCTGCAGTCGCGTGAGCATTGCCTGCAGCTCGTCCTTCGTGCCGTGCACGGCGATATCGTCGTCGTCCCCAATGACCAGGACTGCCTCGTCGAGTCCGAGTTCCTCGGCCGGGCGCAGCGCCTCGGTCGCTTCGTCGCACCCCAAGGTGCGGACCCGACCGGTGGCCAAGACCCAGTGCACGTTGTTCATCTATCGCTCCTGCTCTCTGTCCGGCCGCTGGCCGGGGAGGTGCGGTGCGGCTCTACGCCGCGCCGCCCCTACTGGTTTAGTTTTTACAGCACTTGGCGCAGGATCGTGATCGCGGCGCTGCGGTTGTCGACATCGTCCAGATCCCGCATTCGCTCTGGGACTCCCGGAACCACGCCACGGCCGCAGCCACTGCCGTGTCGACGTCGAGTTCCCCGGCAATCTGTGGGAGCTGCTGCGCCACGACGGCATCGGCCACCTCGATCGCGACATCGTCACGGCGGTGCAGAAGGCGGTCCGGTGCACATCCGGCTTCGTAGCTGGGGTGCTCGATCAGCTCGGCGCGGGCCTGCGCGTACTGCGCGACCAGCTGCTTCAGGTGGTCCAGGTCGGTACTCACGTCAGCACCTGCTCCATTACGTCCTCGGCCGCGCTCCAGGATCGGGCCGGTGGGTACACCCGGTGCAGTGCGCCTACCAGGGCGCCCGGTTCGATCTGCCCGGCCGTGACCCCGTCGAGCTTGCTGGTGATCTTGGGGAAGGTCTCGCGCAGTTCGCGCTCCTGGGCTGACGGCATGCTCACCAGTGCCTGGCGCAGGACGTCCACGATCGTGGCTTCCCCGGCCAGCATCAGCACGTAGTCGCGCAGTGCCTCCTGGGGCATGCCCCAGTGGGTGTCCTGCTCCTCGTTGTCGGCTGCGGCGTGCCCGCGCAGCCAGACCTCGGCTTCGTCGATGTAGCGGGCCCGGGCGAGCGCGGCCGTGATCGCGTCGGCTTCCATGCAGGACATCGCCGGACCGACGTCGCTGGCTGTCCAGCCGTTGCCGAAGACCCACGCCAGATGCGCGAGGGCATCGTTGGGGGCGGTCTGCTGGTTCATGGCGGTTCCTCTCGTGTCGATGTTCAGCGGTTACTGAGGTCGGTGACCGCGTCCAGGACGGCCGCGACGAGTCGGTTGCCCTCGTCTCGTGCGGTGTCCCGCGCTCCGGCGTTGTGGAAGGTGCGGTAGCCGGGGGTCAGGGCTTCCGTGGCGGCGAGCTCGGCGCGGTGGCGGTCACCGGCCGCCAGGTGCGGGCGGATCGCGCGGAACGCTCCGCGCAGCTCGTCGGCACTCATGGGCATCCCGGCGACGACCCCGTGTCCGTCACGTCCGCCGATGCCGCGCATGAGGCGCAGCAGTACGGCGAGCAGGACAGAGGTGGTGGGGGTCGACTCGATGCGGGCGAGGGTGTCCATGGCGAACTCCTTGATGGTGAGGTTGTGCGGGGTCACGCCTCCAGCCGGGCAAGCTGCAGGGTGATGCGGTGCCCCTCGGCGGCCAGGACTGCCACATCGACCCCTGACGGGGTCTGGCGGCCGAGCCCGTCGTCGTAGGCGCGGAACTCGTCGCGCACCTGCTCCGGGTCGAGCCCGTCGACATCTCCCTCTCCGGCCAGCGTGACCAGTCGCCGCGCGGCGCGGCGCATCTCGGACCGCAGGTAGGTGGCGGCCCGCTCGTCCGCGTTCTCCTCGGCGCGCATCCACGCTGCGCTGAAGTCCCGCTCGGCCTGCCTGATCTGGGCCTTGGTCATCGCGTCCGTCATGGTGATCTCCTCTACCCTCTTCCGCTCTCTGTTATTTTAGAGTTTACATCGCTCATGGAGTGGTGGCAAGGGTTTTCGGGGTTGATTTGGGGTTTGACCTGCGGGTTTAGGTTGGGGACTCTCCGCAGCGAGGCCGGGTCCAGGGCAGCGCCCTGGCCCCCCGGGAGGGGGCGGCCCGGCAGGGCCGAAGATCAGCTCGGGCGTCGGGCAGGGCGGTCCCGCTGAGGGTGGGGGTCTCTCCTTGCGTCGGCAGGACGGCGTCCTGCACGAGGTTCTGTGGAGCGGTCAGCCTCGCGATAGCGATCGCGGAGCTTGCGGAGCGGCCGGAGCGCCAGCGGAGGGGCTGTTGAGCGGAGCAGGTTCTCGTGCACCGTCCTGCTGCCGACGCAAGGAGAGATCCTCACCCGGGGCCGACCGGCACGACGCCCACCACGATGCCAAGCCGCGAGGCGCTGCGGACTCGGGTGCATTCCCACGTCGTCGCGCATATCGGCTCTGTCCGGCGCCGGCCAAAGCCTCCCGCTCGCCCCGCCCGTGGGAAGCCGTCGCCGATGCCGTCGGGACGCGGCCAGCACCATCCCCGCGAGGGGCCGGGTACGGCTCTCAGCGCGCCCAGCAGGGGTCAGTGGCAAGTGATCACGGAGCGCTAGCGCAGTGATCGCGCGGCAGCCGGGGAGCGCAGCGGACCGTGCAGTTCACGAACGACGTTGCGGCCTGTGCACTCGTTCCGACAATGGCGGGGCGAGGGCGGCTCAGTGGGCCGTGCTCTCGAACGCGGGCTGCCGCTCGACCACGAACGCTCGCCATTGTTCGGCGGCCTCGTCGTGCCAGAGGAAGTCCTCGGTCGTCGCGAGCTGGAACAGGTAGAACCGGCGGCCCCGGACGTCGTGGCCCGGGTAGCGCGGCTCGAACCCGGCCGCCTGTTCCTGGCGCCCCCGCTCCTCCTCGGCCTGGTACGCCTCGGCCAGGGCCGGGAACGCCGCCCCGACGACCTCCTGACGGCGCTTCACCTCGGCGACCCGCGCCGCAATCCGGGCTCCGCGCTCGGGCTGTTTCCACCCGGTCGCCCGGACCGCGCAGCGACGCCCCAACTCCAGCTCGCCGTACTCGGGGTGGATGACCTGGAACGCGCGGGCCCGAACCCGGCGGGTGCAGCACTGACATGCGGTGTCGGCCTTGACGATCCCGGTCAGTGTCCACTCGCCTGCGGTGGCGGAGATCAGCTCACGGGTGGTGGCGGTCATGACGGGTCCTCCTGGGGAGACGGTGTCGATGCGCGAGGGCCTGGTCTGGTCGGCGGCGACCGAAGAGCGTTGTCGACCCCGATGGGCCGAGCCGCTTACCGCCACGGCTGGTGCGTGACCAGCCGGACGGATGACGGGCCGGCTCAGGCGAGGACGTCGACCCGCATGTCGCCGCGCACGTCATCGGCGACGGTCCCGTCGGCGAGGGTGAGCCGGTAGTACGGGTCAACGTCGTCGCACAGCTCCACGGCGACGATCGGCTGCGTCGCGACAGGCGCATCCCACTCGCCCGTCATGCGACGAATCGAGAGTTCAAAGAGGAAGTCGCCAGTGGCGAGGCGGTCAACGTAGGTCTGTCGGGTGCCGGTCATCGTGTCCTCCGTGTGTTGGTGATGGAACGTGGCCCGGTCGGGGTTCGGTCTAGGCTCGGTGGGCGTCGCGGCGCTTCGGGCGCCTTCGGGCCCTCGGTTCGCGGGCCGTGACGCGGATGGCCGGTGGCCTCATGCCGGGCGCCTTCGGGCGTCGCCCTTCGGGGCGAGCCACCGGCCATCACCTGAACTCGTGGCCGTTGGCTGACCTCCTCGGCGTCGCCCGTCGGTCCGACGGGCGACGTCGAGGCTCAGGCGCGTAGCCCCTGCCTATCGGGGCGCTGGTTCGTTGATGCTCGTGCCGGTCACGGCCTCGACGACGCAGGCGATGATGTCGCGGGAGACCGGCGGGGTGACCGCGTTGCCGCACATCTTCACGTTGTCGCGCGAGCTGGTCCCCAGCAGGACGTATCCGGGCGCGAAGGCCATGCCGAGCTTGACCTCGTCGGCCATCAGCATCCGGAATCGGCAGTCCTCGACTCGGATGTCGGTCTGCATCACCGCGTCGCCTTCGACGGCGGTCTGGGTGGGCATCGGCCGGTTCACGCCGCGCAGGGATCCGGTGTCGTAGGCGTAGAGGACGTCGGGGTCCCAGGAGACCAGCGACTGGTGTCCGGCGGTGGTCAGCGTGCGCGCGGGCTCGTCGATCGGGGTGCACATCTCGGCGCCGCCGGTGTTGTTGCGCATCAGCATGGCCAGGCCGTGGTGGTTGCCGTTCGCGGCGAAGGTGTCGAGCGGGTCGTGCACGGTCTTGGCGCGGTTGTTGTTGCGCAGCGGGACGACCACCACGGCCTCGGTGTCGCGGGTGGTGCGGGTCCGCATCGGCTCGTCGGTCGGGCGGGCCTCGGTGTTCCAGGTGCCGCCGCAGGGCACGAGCAGCCCGTTCTCGTTGCGCGCGGTCTGCACGCGCATCGGCCGGCTGGTCGGCTGCGCGACCTTGCCCTCGCGTCCTTCGACCGGGATGACCAGACCGTCGAGCGCGGTCGCGGCCTGACGCTCGGCGATTCGCTGCAGTCCAGCGGTGCCGTGGGCGCGCATCAGGGGGGCGTGTGCGATCGCCTTGGACGGGGTGGTGTGCATGGTGCGCAGCGGGTCCTCGACCGGCCAGGTCCGCACGCCGGGGCGGCGCTCGAAGGTGTTTCCGGCGGCCTCCAGCACGATGGCTCCGGCGTGGCGGCGCAGGCCTGCCTCGATGCGCGCGTAGGTCTTCGGCTTGAGCGGGCGTGCGCGGTCGCCGATGCGCTGGCCGGGGTTGGCCAGGTCGATCGCGGCGGCGGCCGGGAGCACGTAGGGCTGGACGATGTCGTTACGGCAGGACACGTGCGGGCAGCGGAACACGTACTGCTGGCCGTAGGCGCCGTGCGGCTTGCTCGGGTTCTTCGGGGCCCGCATCGCGGTCACGACCTCGCCGCAGGTCGGGCACCAGGCGCGGGGCCGGGTCCAGCGCTCGAAGTCCGGGCGCCGGTAGCGCTCCTGCCAGAAGACCACATAGACCCGGTCGCGCAGCTGCGGGGCGGGTGCGCCGAGCTGGTGGGCGAACGCGCTGTTGAGGGTGAGGACCTCGTGGCGGTAGCCCTGCGCCCTCATCCGGGCGATCCACTTCGGGAAGTGCGCCCACTTCAGCAGCGGCAGCACGTTCTCCACGACGCTCGCTTGTAGCGGTGGTGCTCGGCGAAGCGGGGCACGTCGTGCATCAGTGCGCGGGACCGCTCGCGTGCCTCGTCGGCCAGCGGGGGCTCGTCCTCGATGTCCTCGGTGGTCGCGAGGTCGAACAGGGTCGGCTCGGTCGTCTCGGCGAAGTCCTGGCGCTCGCCGCGCGCCTGTGACCAGAACGTGCATGACGGCGAGGCCCACAGCCCGTCGGTGGACGGGTACCGGGCGGGGTCGATCTCGGCGATGTCGGCGACGTCGTGGTCGACGTGCGGCATGTTGTGGTTGTGCGTCTCGATCGCTAAGGCCCAGTGATTACAAGCTGTAATCACGGTGTTGCCCGGCACGCTCTCGATGCCTGACGACGACCCTCCGGCGCCGCAGAACAGGTCGGTCCAGCTGAACATGTCCGACGCGCGGACACGGTTGATCAAGCGCATGGGTGTCCCCCATTTCCAGGTGTTTCGGCTGCGGTGTCGGGCGGGTTTTGCCGTCCCTCCCAACATGTCCTACTTTACAGCGTTTATGGATGGTTGGCAATACAGATTTGCGCATTTTCCCTGGTGAGAAGGGGTGCGCTACGACGGGTGTGCGCGGTGGCGTGAGCGCCGGGACCGACCGGTTACCGCGTCCCCAGGGCGGGCCGCACGTGCTGCGAACGCGCGCAGCGTGCTGCGCTTCCAGCGGCGCCGGACGCGCCCGGAAGGCAGATCCTCGCAGTCGTCGGCTTCGGGGAAGTAGCCGTCGTTGCGGGCGAGGTAGCCCCGGATCGTGGACTGGCTGGCGTAGCCGAGGAACCGGGTGGCGGCGGGGACGTCGAGCAGCTCGTCCGCGTCGCCCGCGTCGTCCTGGGCCAGCCGTCGGTTGGCCTGCTTGTGCTCGGCCCAGGCGGTGTACCACTCGATGACGCGGTGCTCGTCGAAGAAGGCCTCGCGGCCCTGCAGGTGTGCCTCGGGGTGGCCGTTCGTAGCGCGCTCGACGTAGAGGTTGCGCTGGGTCTTGGCGCTGATGCCGGTGCGGTCGGCGATCTCGGCACGGTTGATGTGCGGGCGGCCGTCGACGTCGATGCGGTTGGTGGTCGGCACGGGCGTCTCCGGAAGCGACGGTCGGATGTGGGCTGCGGCGCGGCGAGGGTGGGGTCGGTGGCCGAACCCCGCAGGGTCCACCCCCGGACGTGCCGAGGACGTCGGCAAACAGCCACCGACCCCGCCGACCGGCCGGCAGCCCGGGTCACCTGGAGCGCCCGTGTTCGGCCGTGTCGGCTCGGTCTCACGGTAGCGGAGCTCGAGGTGCGGGCTCACGCACCGTTCCTCCTGCTCCACGAGGAGCGAGCTAGGGCCGGTCGGCGAGCACGGCGGGGACCGGGGAGTGGTCGGCGATGTGGTCGCGCAGTCTCGGCGACAGGAGGCCGGCGACCGCGAGGAGGTCGCGGTGTCGAACCGCAAGGGGCAACTGCAGCAGCGGCTCGTGGTGGGCGACCCGGTTGCGGAGCGAGTGGAGTTGGTCGACGCGGTCGCGGACGTCGATCCGTTTCGTTCCCTGGGGGAACGTACGGTGTAGGTGCGTGCGCCACAGCTGGTCGTGGCGGTTGACGGTGAGGTACCGCCAGAAGCCGAGGTTCAGCTCGGCGATGACCTTGCCCGGGGCCGGCTGATCGGTGCCGGAGTGCTCGGCGGCCGCGGAGACGGCCTCGGTGATCTTCTTGCGGGTCGTGTGGTTCGCATCGTAGGGGCCGCGGCGCCCCTTCCTCATCTGCCTCGGGAAGTGTCGTTCTGGGGCGTGCACCCAATGCGGGTCACCCGCTCGATCGCGGGAGCTGAGCGCGCGGTCGTAGGCATTGCGGAGCGCGACCTCCAGGTGGCCGAGGTCGTGGTGGAACGCAGCAGCTGCCCGGGCGTTCCATCCGTAGCGGGCGAGGGCGAGCGTGGGGTCGCCGTCGGCGTCGGCGAGGTAGACGGCGAACCGGGGCCTTGACAGCCAGTCCTCGATCCAGCGGTCAGGGTCGCTCATCATCGCCTCTCGCTGCTGCAATCCTGGTGTCGGGTTGTGCCGAGTCGTGTAGCATGGTCTGTGAAGAGCCCCGGAAGCCTCTGACCCCTCGGCGGTCACGCGACCGGGGCTTTGTATTGACGAGGCTCGTCCCCGATATCCGGGGACGAGCCTTCGTCGTATCGCGTCATGGGACGTTACCGGTGGTCGGGACGGCGAGACCGTCAGCCGTCAGGCCCAGGCCCAACCGCCGATAGTGCGGTGGAGTCCGGTGTGCCCGGCGAGCCCGACGGTGCAGTCGGAGCCGTAGACCGGTGTCGTAGCTGGGCAGGGCGGGAGGTTCCTGGTCAGCTGCGCCAGCCGTTCGGCGAGGCGGTCCCGGTCGGCGGTGCGTTCGGTGAGCTGGCCGGCCCGCTGTGTGGAGGTCGCCTCGACGAGGGCCATGTCGTCATGGAGCTGGTCGTGCTCGGCGAGCAGCCCGCGAACATCCGCCCGGCGCGGCGTCCGGCCCTCGCTCAAGGCGTAGCGCACCCTGGCTGCGGCGGTGTCCTCGTTGCCGCCGTCGTTGTTCTTGCCACGGTCGTCGCCCTCAGCTGGCGTGCGGGTGGGAGTGTCGCTCGAAGACAAGTGCGTCGCCGTGTGGCGGTGGTGGCGGGCAACCCGGCGGACGGACCTTGGGTGTGGGCGCGGGTCAGGTCGTGGCGCTGCGGTCGAGATTCATGACCTCGTGCAGGATGCGGCTGGCGGCCTGGCGAGTGGGGAAGCTGTTGCGGGTGGTGCGCCGGTCGCCGGTACCGGTTGGGGTCACGACGCCGGCGTCGGTCCAGCGGGGGTTGTCCCAGCTGAACAGGTCCAGCTCGTCGTCGGTGTCGGCGAGGTGGGCGAAGGCGGTCTCGGGGTCGACGCGGTTGATGTACATCGTCGACATGGCACCGATCAGCCCATAGATCACGACCGCGGTCGAGGCGATGTTGGTGGCGCGCTGTTCGCGTCGCTTCGGGGTGGACAGCCGTCCGTACTCCGGCCGCGCGGCGACCAGTGACTCCCAGGCGGCGATCAGCCAGCTGGCCTGCCCCTCAACGTCGGCCTCGCTGACAGGGCCGCCCTTCCACGATGCTTCCAGGGCCTTGCTGACGGTGTTGAAGGCGGTGAGCTTGTTCGAGCTCGCCGATACCGAGTTCGACAGGACCTCGATGTTGTCTTGTCCGAGGTGTCGGCTGCCGTTGACCAACTTGCGTGCGAGTTCCTGCTCGCGGGTCTCGCTGTATGCGTACTTGGCAGTGGAGTCGTTGACCTTGTCCCCGCGGGTGTTGTAGATCGTCGCGACCTTCGCGGCCTGCTCATCGTTGAGCAGCCAGATCCGGACCTGGAAGCGGGTGTCGAGATCGAAGCTGCCCAGTTGGTTGCTGGCGGCGGCGAGGATCGCCTTGATCCGTGAGAGGGAGTCGACCGCGCAGTCGAGCACCCCCTCCTCGATCGTCATGTTGATGTGGCCGGTCTCGTCGTCGTGCCACAGCTCGAAGTGGGAGCTGTCGGGGTTGAGCCGGATCGAGATGTTGCCGATGATCGCGTTGTTGTCCAGCAACTCGCTGGTCCACTTGTTGACCTTGCTGCGGGTCTTGCCGGTGAGCCGGTCCTGCTGGTGGGCGGGGCGAATGTTCCCGGTCAGTGTGAGCAGCCCGCTCCGGTACAGGTCGACCAGGAATCCTGCGGTCATCTGCGTCTCGATCTGCGCGCTGCCGGCGTCGTCGACTTCCGCGACGTTGATGATGGTCAGCGGGTGAGTCATCTCGGTGTCGTGTTCCAGCTCAGCGCTCTGCCCGGTCGAAGCCTGGATGGTCTGGTCGGCGGCGGTGGACTGCTGCACGGTCATGACGCACCTCTCGGTGGTTGGGATCGAGGCGCAGGGTGCGCCTGAACCAGGAGACTACGTCGGTATACGTGCAGTTGCCACAAGATTCGTGCGCTTATCATCAGTAACGTGTAGTTGAGTAGGTGGACGTGCAGTTCCTCCAGGCGTCGCGGGTGGGTGAGCCAGGTTCCGGTGCCGTGGCCGGGCGGGGTCGTCTTCTAGGGTGTGGCGGGTGTCGTCTCCGCTGGCTATCGATCTCCCGTCTCTGGTTCGGCGTCTGGCTGATCGGAGGCCGGGCAGGACCGAGGCGAACGTGCAGTCCGACCTGCACATGCTTCTCACGCAGGCACCTCTGCAGCTCGATGATCAGGACCTGCAGGAGATCGTGCTCGAGTCCCCGGCGGGTCAGCGGCGCCGGATCGATGTCGAGGTCGGGTTCTGCGTCTTCGAGGTCAAGCGGGACCTGCGCACCGGCAACGTCCGCGAAGACGCGGTCGTCCAGCTGGCCGGTTACGTGTCCTCTCGGCGCGAGCAGACCGGGCAGCGCTACGTCGGAGTCCTCGCTGACGGCGCGGAGTGGCACCTCTACCACCTCGTCGGCGAGTCCTTGGAGCTGGTGTCGAGCCTGCACACCGACGTGCGCAACTTCGAGCCCGACACCCTGTTCGTCTGGCTGGAAGGAGTGCTTGCGACCGGGGAGAAGATCACTCCGACCGCACGGGAGATCGAACAGCGCCTCGGCGCCGGCTCCGCCGCGCACGCCCTCGAGTTCGCCGAGCTGCGCGCTCTGTACGAGCGCCACCGCGACGATCCCGGCCTCGTCCTCAAGCGCAAGCTGTGGACCAAGCTGCTCACCACCGCGCTGGGCACCAACTTCCGCGGCGAGGACGACCTGTTCGTCGAACACACCCTCCTCGTCGCGATGGCCGAGATCATCGGGCACGCCGTGGTCGGCCTGGATCCCACCGACCAGTCCATCACCCCGGTCACCCTGCTGTCGGGGCGCTTGTTCGCCTCGCACGAGATCGGCGGGGTCATCGAGTCGGACTTCTTCGACTGGCCGGCCGAGGTGGCCGGTGGGGAGCCGTTTCGTGCGGGGCCTGGCCCGGCGCCTGGCCCGGTTTGCCTGGGCACACGTCGAGACCGACGTGATGAAGGTGCTCTACGAGTCGGTGATCGATGCCGAGCAGCGCCACAGCCTCGGCGAGTACTACACCCCGGACTGGTTGGCCGAGATCGTCGTCGAGGAGACCGTCACCGACGCGCTCACCGAGCGCGTCCTGGACCCCAGCTGTGGATCCGGCACCTTCCTGTTCCATGCCGTACGCCGCTACATCGCCGCGGGCGAAGCCGCAGGAATGGGCATCGGGGAGATGCTGACCGGGGTGACGAGCAAGGTGCTCGGCATGGACGTGCACCCGGTCGCGGTCACCCTGGCCCGGATCACCTACCTGCTCGCGATCGGGCCCGAGCGCCTCGCCCACGACGACCCGGCCGGCGTTCTCCGTGCCGGTCTACCTGGGCGAACTCGATGCAGTGGGGGCAGCAGAACACCCTGATGAACACCGACGCTCTATCGGTGCCCACCGACGGCGGGCAGCTGTTCGACGACGACCTGCTGTTCCCCCCATCGGTCCTGCACGACGCCGGTCGTTTTCGACCGCCTCGTCGCCGAGCTCGCTGATCGGGCCGCCGCCCGCGCTCCTGGGAGCCCCGTCCCGTCGTTGAAGGCGACGTTCCCGGCTGTTCGCCGTGCACGACGACGACCAGCCCATGCTCACCGCGACCTTCGCCAAGATGTGCGAGCTCCACGACACCGGGCGCGACCACATCTGGGGCTACTACATCCGCAACCTCGCCCGCCCGCTTTCACTGGCCGACAGCGCAAACCGCGTCGACGTCATGGTCGGTAACCCGCCCTGGCTGGCCTACCGCTACATGCCCCCACAGATGAAGTCCGAGTTCCGCGAGATGAGCACCGCACGCGGGCTTCTGGGCCGGGGCAGCGGGTCGCCACCAACCAGGACCTGTCGGCGCTGTTCGTCGCCCGCGCCACCGAGCTCTACCTGCGCAACGCAGGGCCGGTTCGCCTTCGTCATGCCCCTCGCGGTGCTGACCCGCAACCAGTACGCGGGATTCCGCAGCGGCCGCTGGAGCCCCGGCGGGACCGGTGGGGGCGCAGCGAACGTCAACGCCGCCCTCGACACCGCCTGGGACCTACACGCGGTCAAGCCCGCCTTCTTCCCCGTCCCCGCCTCGGTCATCCGCGGACACCGCACCACCGAACACGGCAGCACCGCCCCCG
>NZ_QJPN01000005.1:0-4266 GCF_017312155.1 Pseudonocardia sp. UM4_GMWB1
CCCGCCGCGGTGCTCGCCAGCGCGACGCTGGCCAGTCCTGGCTCGATCACCATCGCGGCGAGGTCCGGCCGGTGCTCCTCGCGCTTGTCGGGCACGCCCGATGGTTGTTGCGCGAGACCGAAGGCGCTGAACAGACCACGCCCGACGACAACCACGCTGACACAGCGGCCGACGACATCCGAGACTGGGCGGACGAACTCGCTGTCGACTACCAGGACGACGTCCTCACACCGGCCACGTTTGCGCTGGCCGGTCTACTGGCAGCCGAGCTGCGAGCGCATCCGTCGACGCTGGCCCTGGACCATCGCCACCGCCTCCGCACGACCCTGGCCCGGGTTGAGAAACTCCGGGCGGCGCTGGCCGCGGCGAGATGACCCTTACGAGCCGGGCCGTGTTGGTGATCCCCCGGTCCAAGACCAATCAGAGCGGTCAGCAGGGACGAGACCGGCCCGCACACAACCTCAGTCGAGCTCGTCCTGGGAGTACTCGGCGCCCTGGACGACGACCCGGTGCGGACGATGTAGCGCGCCGAGGTCGTCGAGCGGATTGCCGGTGACGATGAGCAGGTCCGCGGCCAGCCCCGCCCTGAGGTCTCCTGTCTCGTCGCCGAGCCCCAGGGTCTGCGCTGCCCCGGTGGTGACCATGTCGATGATGCTGCTGCGCGTGAAGCCGAGTTCTTCGTAGAGCTCCATGCTCAGCGTCAGCTGATCGAACGCTGTGCCAGGAACTCCGGAGTCCGTCCCGACCAGGATCGTCACATCGTTCTCGGCCATCCAGGTCAGCTGGCCACCGTACTGGTAATCGGGCGTCGTGACGTGTTTAGCAATCTCTCGCCACACGGCGGGGGTCGTGTCGCCGGCGGCCGATCCCTGCTGGGCCATCTGCCGGACCGCCCAGTCGTTCTGGTCCCGCTTTCCGGGCCCGGACCGCCACCCACAGTGCTCGATCGTGTGAACTCCGGCCTCGATGCACCGGACGATCGGTTTCTGTTCCGTGCGCGTGGGCTGCGACTGTGAGGCCGTAGTGCGCCGCGTGGTCGACAGCGACTCGGAGGAGCTCCGTGGAGTACTGCGCGTCGAAGGGCGTGGGCCCCTCCGATGTCACGTAGCCTCCGCCCGCCATGATCTTGATGAGGTCGGCGGTCTCGGCTGCGCGATCAATGGCGTCGCGGATTTCCGTGGCTGTATCGGCGATCCCGCCGAGATACCAGCAGTGTCCGCCGGAAATCGTGAGCGGAGAACCTGCGGACAGGATCCGCGGGCGTACGCCGTCCACATCTGCGTCGCGTCCCGGAATCGGGCGACGTAGCCCCGGGCGTCGCCGAGATCCCGCACGGTCGTGCAGCCCGCCCGCAGGCATGCGCGGGCGTTGCCTCGGATCACCGCCCGTACCTCGTCCGGCGCGCCGGAGCACAGAGTGGCGAACGACGACGTGCTGCAGTCACCGGCCAGGTGCACGTGGCTGTTGATCAGACCGGGCGTGATGCTGTAGCCGGCGAACCGCGAGACCGACGCCTCGGGGGCGGCGGCGATGAGCTCTGCAGCCTTCCCTACGGCCTCGATGCGGCCACGTGAGACGAGCACCGCATCCCGACCGTCGGGCAGTATCTGCCCGGCCGAGATGAGCCGGTCCCCCACATAGATTGTTGCCACTACTCCCGGTCCTCTGTTAGTCCGTATGCTTGACGTGCTGTTCCGATATCACCTGCGGAACACGCCGTCTACGTAGCCACCTGGATACTTCCATGAGCGGCCCGGCCTGCCCGGTTCGTGCACGTTCCGGGAGATCGTCAGGCATCTGCCGAAGCTCGTTCACCGCAATTGCCACATTAGCTCGTTGGTCGCTGTTGTACCCCGCATAGACGTTGTACATACGCGTGTACCCGTCGCTACAACGCGCCCTCGCGCAGCTCGCAGGACAGCCGCGACGGCCAGCGTCGCCGCCCCTCCTCCGCGGTATCGCTGCTGCCGGCCGGGGTGTCAGGTCTGACGAGCTCCGGGTAGACAGCTCGGACCACCGAGTCCAGGGAGCCTAGCCGTACGTAGCCCAGCAGCTGCCCGGCACGATGGAGCGCGCGGCGGATATCATCAAACGGCGGCCGGGTAAATGACGGCAAGGAGCATAGCCAGCACTGCTGTGCGGATCAGGAGTAACCCTCCTGACCAGAAGTTGATGGAGATGTGCGCCCCGACTAGCGCTTGCCAGTAGTACGTGATACGAGCGCCTAGCAGGATGAGGTAGCAGCTGCAGCCAACAGTGAGCGAGACAGCCACGACAAGAAAATCCCATGCCCGCTCCCGGTACAAGGGGAGGATGTCGCGACTGGACCACACGATCTGCGTGAGGCAGGCGTAAACGAGGTAGGCGCTTACAGTAAGGAAGAACACTAGCACGGGCGGGTGCTGGATGTTCGCATTTGTGAACTGCAAGCTGAACGGGCGGCTTCACGAAGAGTGGCGTGATGAGGATTGCAGCCACTGTGACAAGTAGTGCGACCGCTTCAGCGTAGCGCCGTTGACGTGGGCGGTATTCGGCAATTTTTGCGGAGATAGAAGAACTGCATCGACGCGAAAGCGCCCACTAGAACGAGATTGCGTATGCAGCCTGCTGTGTTGGGGCCGACTGCAGCGTCGACCCATCCGGAGAAGCCCCTCCCGTCCAGGAGCACCATCAATCCGAGACCCGGCACTGAAGAGTACTCCTGCCCAGGGATCGAGCGACGCGGGTGATCGAACCGCATGCGTAAGAGTCCATACGAAGGCCACACCGCATGCGATGGTCAAGAGAGTCGGCACCGAGCTTCACACGCCCCGGCCGCCGAAAGCGCTTCCGAGCGCTTCGCCTGTACGTCCCAGGTCAGCCCAGCTGGCCCGGATAGGCAGCTTTGACCAGTCCGAGAGTATGGCTCCCAACGTCTCAGCCTCCCATTCGGCGTGCTGGTCATAGTGAGAACCGCTCGGTGGAGCGTCTCGATCGACGAGAAGGGAACCGCACAGCATCGGAGTGCCGGTTCCACTTGCGTCGAGATGCCCGAGGAGATGTGGGCGATTTCGTGGTAGATCGTGTAGTTCTGACGCTCGACCGACAGATCAGTCAGGTACGTGATGAGGTATTTGTCGGGAAACGGTATGACGCAGCCGAACGATCTGACAGTCGGAAGACTTCTGCCGCTAGGTCGATCGGGACGCCGAGCTGGCCCGATAAGCCACGACACAGCTCGGCCGGTGGAGGAGTCCGGCGATACCCCAGGTTGCGCAGCAACTTTCTGGCCTGGCTACGGAGCTGGCGCTCGTTCACAGAGTTCGTCACCGTCCGTCCTGGCATCCTTTGCTCCAAGATCCTACTGGGCGGAGTCAATTTCGCGAGACCGAGGGGCCACCCCGGTCGCCACATCGACCAGCAGTTGCAGGGCTGCTACCCGGTCGAATTCACGCACGTGCGCCCTGCACAGTCGAAATGCGGAGATACCCATGTGTTCTAACTGCGTCAGTAGAAGCTGCGTCTCAGTTTCATATCGCGGCTGCGCCAGGTCGAAATAGTTGGCCGGTGCACCCAGGTGCTGCAGGACAGCGTTCAGCTGTCGGGTAGACAGCGCGCCATCTTCGACTGCGGAATTCAGATGCGACGCCAGCACCTGTTCGGCTTCGTTCAGTGACGTACCGAGCCGAAGCCTCTCTCTGAGGTGGTCGTCTAAAGGCTGCCAGAAGGGGGGTGTTTCTGCTTCGACGGGTACTCGAACCAGGCTGAAGAGGCGCGTGACTCGGACAGATAACCCGTCGGAGGCACCGCCCAGGGTGCCGGCTGGAGGACAGCTCATTAGTTGGTTTCGGTGCGGGAGGGTTCGAGCGGAGCGAACGAAGACCGGTTATGCATTGGCGCCACCCGCCGGGGAGGAGCCAGCCCCCGTCGAGCCGGAACCCTGCTCGTACACCATCTGTGTGATGAAGTCAGCTACTGCATGGCGCTGAGCCGGGTCGAGCCCGGCAACCCGCGCGGCGATATCGGTTACCTGCGCTTCACGCAGGGCCCGACGAAGTCGGAGTTCGGCGATGACGTCGCGGACCGCGTCCGGGTCACCATGCAGGAAGCCGACGCGGACCGCGAAGAATCGAGCGAGACCGTCGATGACTCGCATGGTGGGGTTGATCTTGATACCGCGCCGCAGTTCGGAAAGGTGAGAGGCCGACAGCTCATAGCCGTGTTCGCGTAGCCAAGCGATCACCTCCGTAACTTTCCGAGCCCCGCCACCTTCAAGGGGTGCCTTCG
>NZ_QJPN01000007.1:0-5361 GCF_017312155.1 Pseudonocardia sp. UM4_GMWB1
TCGCGTCCAGCCGCGTCGTGGCGGTCATAGCCCAGGTGATCGGTGACCTCGCCCTCGAGCGCGGACTCCACCAGACGCTTGGTCAGCTGCGCGAGCAGCCCACCCTCGCCGCTCAGCTCCAGTCCGCCAGCGCGGGCTCGACCGGCCAGACGAGCGATCAGCTGCTCGTCCACCGCGTCCAGCCCACCCGCACCGGTGGGCTCGTCGATCCCGGCATCGTCCAGGTCCACGACCTGCTCCTCGGGCGTCACATCAGCCATCGGATGCTTCCTCCTTGATCGGAGTTACACCGTTGTTTTTTACAGTCCCCGCCAATGTCGGCCCGGTCGATCCTCCGACGCTACATCCCGCGTTCGGTGCCTGACCGCAGCGGATCGGTCGACGGGCGAGTCCCAGGCGAGTGCTGGAGGGCCGTGGTAGGGAGTCGGGCCAGCGGCGCGACGCTTCTCCTTATCCGGTCGGTCCGAGCAACGCGGCGATTTCGCCGTCGATGCTGGCTGCAAACTCCGTCGTCCTCCAGGGCGCGGGCGCACGGCCCGTCGTTGGGTCTGGACGAGGTGTTAGGCACCTCGACCGCTGCGGCCACGGTCTCGGCGCTGGCTGCGAGGTCGGCGATGCGTTGGTGGTGGTTGTTGTCGGCGTCGTAGAGCGGGAACGGGATCTGGAAGACGTATTTGTCGAAGTCGCGGGGGTTGTGTTCACCGCGGCCCTGCAGCGGCCGGACGAGTTTCGAGCAGGGCAGGGCTGTTGAGGATGGCGGTGAGATATCGGGCCTCGTCAATGCTGGAGGTCGCGGCCCAGTACAGCTTGTGGTCGATCACGGCGCTTGGGTCCGACACTCGGGCGGCGGCCAGGTACATGCCGCCCTTGGTGTAGACCACGCGGTGCTCCCCTGCCGGGAATTGTGCGCGCAGCTTGCGCCTGTAATCGAGCTGATCGAGCAGCGAGAGCTTGTCGGTGCTGCGGTATGTGTTCCAGGTGTTCTCCGCAGCGCGCCACCAGTCGGCGAAGCCGGGGTAGAGGTCGATCGTGTCGTCGCTGCCTTGCAGTAGCTGCCTGCCGTCCCAGGGGATGACGCCGAGGAAGGGCTCCTGCTCGCGGAAGGGAAGGATCGTGTCGCCGAGGTGGATCGGGCGCACGAACTGCTTCTCCACTGCTCCGGACAGGGCGGGGAGGTCCTTCCACGGCTTCTTCTCGTTGCTGCTGCGGCGCGAGCCGACCATCCGCCGGCCGGCACCGGCCCCGAACGGGCCGGTGCTCTTCGGTTCCACCAGCACCAGGAATCGTGGCACCAGGATCGCTCCCTGGGTGAACCGTGCAGCGTAGGGCGAGCGTTCGCCGCTTGCGGCTGTGGTCGCGGCGGCTCGGGTCAGCGCGGGGCGTGCGATGGGCAGCGGGGCGTTGCGCCGGGAGATGCGTCCAGCCCAGTTCTCTGTGCCGGGGGCGGTGCTGCCGTGTTCGGTGGTGCGGTGTCCGCGGATGACCGAGGCGGGGACGGGGAAGAAGGCGGGCTTGACCGCGTGTAGGTCCCAGGCGGTGTCGAGGGCGGCGTTGACGTTCGCTGCGCCCCCACCGGTCCCGCCGGGGCTCCAGCGGCCGCTGCGGAATCCCGCGTACTGGTTGCGGGTCAGCACCGCGAGGGGCATGACGAAGGCGAACCGGCCTGCGTTGCGCAGGTAGAGCTCGGTGGCGCGGGCGACGAACAGCGCCGACAGGTCCTGGTTGGTGGCGACCGCTGCCCCGGCCCAGAAGCCGCGTGCGGTGCTCATCTCGCGGAACTCGGACTTCATCTGTGGGGGCATGTAGCGGTAGGCCAGCCAGGGCGGGTTACCGACCATGACGTCGACGCGGTTTTGCGCTGTCGGCCAGTGAAAGCGGGCGGGCGAGGTTGCGGATGTAGTAGCCCCAGATGTGGTCGCGCCCGGTGTCGTGGAGCTCGCACATCTTGGCGAAGGTCGCGGTGAGCATGGGCTGGTCGTCGTCGTGCACGGCGAACAGCCGGAACGTCGCCTTCAACGACGGGACGGGGCTCCCAGGAGCGCGGGCGGCGGCCCGATCAGCGAGCTCGGCGACGAGGCGGTCGAAACGACCGGCGTCGTGCAGGAGCCGATGGGGGAACAGCAGGTCGTCGTCGAACAGCTGCCCGCCGTCGGTGGGCACCGATAGAGCGTCGGTGTTCATCAGGGTGTTCTGCTGCCCCCACTGCATCGAGTCGCCCAGGTAGACCGGCACGGAGAACGCCGGCCGGTCCGTCGTGGGCGAGGCGCCGGGCCCGATCGCGAGCAGGTAGGTGATCCGGGCCAGGGTGACGCGACCGGTGCACGTCCATGCCGAGCACCTTGCTCGTCACCCCGGTCAGCATCTCCCGATGCCCATTCCTGCGGCTTCGGCCCGCGGCGATGTAGCGGCGTACGGCATGGGAACAGAGGTGGGGCTGGGGGGGGCGTCGGTGGGCGGGGGGGACGGCCGGGAGGGGCCGGGTGGGGGGAGTGACGAGGGCAAGGGTGCTCGGCATGGACGTTGCCACCCGGTCGCGGTCACCCTGGCCCGGATCAACCTACCTGCTCGCGATCGGGCCCGAGCGCCTCGCCCACGACGACCGGCCGGCGTTCTCCGTGCCGGTCTACCTGGGCGACTCGATGCAGTGGGGGCAGCAGAACACCCTGATGAACACCGACGCTCTATCGGTGCCCACCGACGGCGGGCAGCTGTTCGACGACGACCTGCTGTTCCCCCATCGGCTCCTGCACGACGCCGGTCGTTTCGACCGCCTCGTCGCCGAGCTCGCTGATCGGGCCGCCGCCCGCGCTCCTGGGAGCCCCGTCCCGTCGTTGAAGGCGACGTTCCGGCTGTTCGCCGTGCACGACGACGACCAGCCCATGCTCACCGCGACCTTCGCCAAGATGTGCGAGCTCCACGACACCGGGCGCGACCACATCTGGGGCTACTACATCCGCAACCTCGCCCGCCCGCTTTCACTGGCCGACAGCGCAAACCGCGTCGACGTCATGGTCGGTAACCCGCCCTGGCTGGCCTACCGCTACATGCCCCCACAGATGAAGTCCGAGTTCCGCGAGATGAGCACCGCACGCGGCTTCTGGGCCGGGGCAGCGGTCGCCACCAACCAGGACCTGTCGGCGCTGTTCGTCGCCCGCGCCACCGAGCTCTACCTGCGCAACGCAGGCCGGTTCGCCTTCGTCATGCCCCTCGCGGTGCTGACCCGCAACCAGTACGCGGGATTCCGCAGCGGCCGCTGGAGCCCCGGCGGGACCGGTGGGGGCGCAGCGAACGTCAACGCCGCCCTCGACACCGCCTGGGACCTACACGCGGTCAAGCCCGCCTTCTTCCCCGTCCCCGCCTCGGTCATCCGCGGACACCGCACCACCGAACACGGCAGCACCGCCCCCGGCACAGAGAACTGGGCTGGACGCATCTCCCGGCGCAACGCCCCGCTGCCCATCGCACGCCCCGCGCTGACCCGAGCCGCCGCGACCACAGCCGCAAGCGGCGAACGCTCGCCCTACGCTGCACGGTTCACCCAGGGAGCGATCCTGGTGCCACGATTCCTGGTGCTGGTGGAACCGAAGAGCACCGGCCCGTTCGGGGCCGGTGCCGGCCGGCGGATGGTCGGCTCGCGCCGCAGCAGCAACGAGAAGAAGCCGTGGAAGGACCTCCCCGCCCTGTCCGGAGCAGTGGAGAAGCAGTTCGTGCGCCCGATCCACCTCGGCGACACGATCCTTCCCTTCCGCGAGCAGGAGCCCTTCCTCGGCGTCATCCCCTGGGACGGCAGGCAGCTACTGCAAGGCAGCGACGACACGATCGACCTCTACCCCGGCTTCGCCGACTGGTGGCGCCGCTGCGGAGAACACCTGGAACACATACCGCAGCACCGACAAGCTCTCGCTGCTCGATCAGCTCGATTACAGGCGCAAGCTGCGCGCACAATTCCCGGCAGGGGAGCACCGCGTGGTCTACACCAAGGGCGGCATGTACCTGGCCGCCGCCCGAGTGTCGGACCCAAGCGCCCGTGATCGACCACAAGCTGTACTGGGCCGCGACCTCCAGCATTGACGAGGCCCGATATCTCACCGCCATCCTCAACAGCCCTGCCCTGCTCGAACTCGTCCGGCCGCTGCAGGGCCGCGGTGAACACAACCCCCGCGACTTCGACAAATACGTCTTCCAGATCCCGTTCCCGCTCTACGACGCCGACAACAACCACCACCAACGCATCGCCGACCTCGCAGCCAGCGCCGAGACCGTGGCCGCAGCGGTCGAGGTGCCTAACACCTCGTTCCAGACCCAACGACGGGCCGTGCGCCGCGCCCTGGAGGACGACGGAGTTGCAGCCAGCATCGACGGCGAAATCGCCGCGTTGCTCGGACCGACCGGATAAGGAGAAGCGTCGCGCCGCTGGCCCGACTCCCTACCACGGCCCCTCCAGCACTCGCCTGGGACTCGCCCGTCGACCGATCCGCTGCGGTCAGGCACCGAACGCGGGATGTAGCGTCGGAGGATCGACCGGGCCGACATTGGC
Organism: Pseudonocardia sp. UM4_GMWB1; assembly: GCF_017312155.1. NCBI lineage: Bacteria > Bacillati > Actinomycetota > Actinomycetes > Pseudonocardiales > Pseudonocardiaceae > Pseudonocardia > Pseudonocardia sp. UM4_GMWB1. Next base: position 4,538 of record NZ_QJPN01000007.1, read on the forward strand.
GGGGACTGTAAAAACAACGGTGTAACTCCGATCAAGGAGGAAGCATCCGATGGCTGATGTGACGCCCGAGGAGCAGGTCGTGGACCTGGACGATGCCGGGATCGACGAGCCCACCGGTGCGGGTGGGCTGGACGCGGTGGACGAGCAGCTGATCGCTCGTCTGGCCGGTCGAGCCCGCGCTGGCGGACTGGAGCTGAGCGGCGAGGGTGGGCTGCTCGCGCAGCTGACCAAGCGTCTGGTGGAGTCCGCGCTCGAGGGCGAGGTCACCGATCACCTGGGCTATGACCGCCACGACGCGGCTGGACGCGACGGCGGGAACTCCCGCAACGGGCACCGGTCGAAGACGGTGTTGACCGAGGTCGGTCCGGTGGAGATCGAGGTCCCGCGTGACCGGGAGGGTTCGTTCGAGCCGAAGATCGTGGCCAAGCGCCAGCGGCGCCTCTCGGGTGTCGACGAGCTGGTGATCTCGTTGAGCGCTAAGGGACTGACTACCGGCGAGGTGCAGGCTCACCTGGCCGAGGTCTATGGCGCCGATGTCTCGCGGCAGACGATCTCCACGATCACCGACAAGTGGTCGAGGGCATGGCCGAGTGGCAGAACCGGCCCCTCGACCCGGTCTATCCGGTGGTCTTCATCGACGCGATCAACGTCAAGATCCGGGACGGGAAGGTCGCCAACCGCCCGATCTACGTCGCGCTCGCGGTCACCGCCGACGGGCACCGCGACATCCTCGGGCTCTGGGCCGGCGAGGCCAGCGCGGGCGGCGAGGGCGCGAAGTACTGGCTGCACGTGCTCACCGAGATCAAGAACCGCGGCGTCGCCGA
>NZ_QJPN01000006.1:0-4712 GCF_017312155.1 Pseudonocardia sp. UM4_GMWB1
CAAGTCGGTGTGGGTGGAGTTGTCCGGCGGCACCGCGACCCGTTCACCCTCGGCTGACCCGGGACTCCCGGTCCGGGGACTCCTCCAACCCAGCCGTTCGGTCCAGCGCTCGCCGCGGTCGGCACGACGCGGGGCGGGCACGCGGGCGGCGGGGGTGTCAGTACGGGTCTCGGACGTGCTCATGGGGGGCCTTCCGTCGGCGGTGTGCACCGCCGTGCCCGGGGTCGAGGTCCCGGGCACGGCGGTCCTCCGGCACCGCGGCCAGGACGCGCGGGTCCGGCGACGGGGAGCGTCGCCGGATCCGGCGACGTGTCGCGCGGCGCGGAAGTCGGGGAGCGGCCACGGAACCGGTGCGGACCGCACGCTACGGACCGACGGGGGCCGCTGTTCGCGAGCTGAGACCCCGACCGGTGGACGGACCCGCGAGCGCGACGGATGGGAATGCGTTCGGCCGTCGGGACCAGCCGAGTCCGTCGTTCGCCCCGCGGGGCTCTCAGCGGGCGGCCGCTCTCCCGGGCGAACGCGAACGCGAACGCGATCGCGCAGGCAGAGCTCCGACCCGCGACGATCACGACGGTGTGGGTCCGCCGGGCCGGGGCCGGTCCCGCGGGCTGCCGGTCAGGCCAGGACCACCTGCCCGCCCTCGACCCGCACCTGTCGCGAGGTGAGCGGGGCCTGGGCGGGGCCGTCGAGCGGGGCCCCGTCGGAGACGGCGAACAGGCTGCCGTGACAGGGACAGGAGATGCCGGCCGGGGAGACCTGGTCGACGAGACAGCCCTGGTGCGGGCAGGTCGCGTCGAACGCCAGGACGGTGTCCGCGTCCGGGCGGGTCACGACGACCTTCTGCTCGGCGAAGACCCGGCCGCCGCCGACCGGGACGTCGTCGACGGCGGCGATGCCGGCCGGTGCCGCGGCGGTGCTGCTGCTCGGGGCGGCCGCCGCGGGGGCGGGGGTGGTCGGTGCGGGCGCGGCGGGTGCCGTGTCGCGCGGGGTTCCGTAGGTGGCGCAGCCCGCGGCGCAGCAGGCCACGGCGGCACCGGCGCCGGCGAGGAGCCGGCGGCGCGGGATCGGGGACACGGGGGACCTCCGGGGGACGGTGGGAGCGGTCGGGGGGTCAGAACGACAGGCCGTGGCCGGCGAAGAACCACAGCGCCGAGGTCAGCCAGACCCCGGCGAGGACGGCGAGCAGCACCCCGCCCGCGACGGCGAGCAGCCATCCCGGCACGCCGGGGCGGCGCAGGAGCAGCATCTTGGTGACGAACGCGCCGTAGAACAGGCAGCCGAGCGCGGGAGTGCAGCAGCGCCGACGTCGTCGCGCCGGACCAGCCGAACGCGTAGAGGCACTGCGCGGCGACGGGCACGGTCACCAGCACCGCGGGCGCGGCCCGACCAGCGGTGCACGACCGCGGTCACCGGGTCGGCGTAGCCGCGCATCATCATCCGGCCGGTGACGCCCTGGACGATCGCGAGGACCAGGGCGGCCGAACCGAGCCACGCCTTTGGCCGCGGCGCCGCTGGAGAAGCCGGCGAGGTTGACCGCGACGCCGGTGCCGACGTGCTGGCGGGCCCAGACGCCGAGCGCGACCGCGACCAGCGACCCGACCACGACGGGGACGGCGACGACCCGCCACGACAGACCCTCCGCCGGGACCGCGACGTCGTGGGCCGCCTCGGCGTCGGGGCGGCGACGGGCGCGCGCCGGGTCGGGTGCCGTCGCGCGGGACCGTCGACGGCCGGGGCCGCGCCGACCGGGCCTGCGGGCGGGTCGCCGCCGTCGGCCCGGTCGCGGACGGCGGGGCGTGCGGGGCGCTCGCGGTACGCGGCAGCCGGGTCCTCGGCCGGGGCGCCGGTGCGGACGTCGGTACCGGCGGCCGCCCCGTCGCCCGTCCCGTAGCCCGTCCGGTCGTAGCGGCCGGGTTCGGCGTAGCCGGCGAGCGGTTCGTAGGCGTCGGGGTGGTCGGCCGTGCCTGCCGGCCGGCCGCGGTGGTCGGCGTCGTCGGACCAGTGCAGCCGGTCCGCGCCGGCGGGCCGGGAGCGGCCGGGGGTGCTCCCGGACCAGGCCGTGTCGTCGGCGCCCTCGGACCATCCGGAGGGCGGGTCGTCACCGGCGGCCCGGCGCGGGCGGCCGGGACGCGCGGCCCCGGCGGCGGGCGCCGGGCGGCGCGGCGCGGCGACCCCGTGGGTGCCCGAGCCGCCGCCCGGGGGCGGGGTGAGCGGGCCGGTCGGGTGAACAGGTCCCCCGCGACGGCGTCGCGGCGACGGTCGGCGGTGCCCGCCCACCGGTCCGCGCCGCCGCCGGGGTCGTGGTCGGGTGCCCAGGACGGCTCCGGGACGGCGGCCCAGCCACCGCTGTGCTCGGGGCCGCGGGGGCTCGGGATGTCCGCGGAGACCGGGGCGAACCCGACCGGGTCGGTGAGCTCGCGGTCCGCGTGCCGCGCGCGGGGGGACATCAGTACCCACCGCCGTAGCCGCTGCCGCCGGTGGACGGGGCCGGCGCCTCGGCCGGGGCCTCGGCGGGTGCGGCGGCCGGCGTCGCGGCCGGGGCCGGGTCGGAGGCGTCGGTCCGGGTCGCGGTGAAGTCCCAGGACCTCCGTCGGCGCGGGCGGTGCCGGTGGCGACGCCGTCGGCGACGGTGTACTCGACCTCCGCGCCGTCCTCTCCGGTCAGGCGGGTGGTGCCGCCGGGGGTGGCGGTGCCCTTCGTCCAGGATTCGATGCCGCGGTTGTCGCAGACGTAGGCCTGCACGGCGCCGTCGGTGACCCGGATGTCGACGGTGACCTTCCCGTTCGTCGACCGGCCCGTGTAGACGACCTCGCCGGTCCGCGGCCGGTGCCGGGGCGGCCGTCGGAGCGGGCGCCGCCGGGAGGGCGGACGAGCCGGCGGCCTGTTCGACGGCGGCGGGGGCCGCCGGTGGCAGCGGTTCCGGTTCCGCGGTGAGCACGACGTTCGCCGTCGCGGCCCCGGCGGCGACCGCGCCGACGGCGACCATGGTCAGGAGGGGTCCGGAGAGTCGCATGTCAGCCCACCTCGATCCGGACCGAGTCGAACGCGGGCGTCTGGTTGGCCCGCTGCATCATCGGGGTGCGGTGCGACCCGTCCCCCGCCCACGACGAGCACTGCAGCTCGCCGGTCTGCTCGACCCCGGGCACGTCGATCGTGACGCTGTCCGGCCGTGCCCCTCCACCGCCGTCCTCGGTGGCCTGGAAGAACAGCGGATCGGGCGACGAGTCCGGTGCCTCGCCCCGGGTCGGGCAGGATCCGGCAGGCGGTGTGGAAGTGGCCGCGCTGGAGTCCCTGGCCGTCGAGCAGGGACGCCCTCGGCGTAGTAGCCGCCCTGGGCCGCGGGGAGGAACCGGTCACGGACCAGGTTCCGGGTGCTGACGGTCAGGCGGAACGACTCCCCGGGCCGGACCGTCGTCGGGGCCTGGGTGATGAGCAGCGACGGGCTGCGGTCGGCGTCGGCGACCTCGCCGAACGCGGTGGACACGCAGCGGGGCGCCCTTCTGGAAGCCGTCGTGGGCGGTGAGCCGGCTGCCGGAGCAGTCGACGGCGAGGATGTCGAGCGCCGACGGCGCACCCTTCTTCTCCCCGTCGCCCGCGTCGGGCTCGTCCCCCGCGCTGCCGGAACCCTGGTCGGCCGAGCCGCCACCGGCCCCGGCCCCGGCGCTGTCACCGGACCCGTCACCGGAGCCCGATGAGCCGGGGCCCGTGTGCCCGGCGTGGTCGTGCTCCCCGCCCCCGGAGGAACTCCCGGATCCGGAGGAGCCCTCGGAGGACGAGCCCGACGCGGGCGACGGGGAGAAGAAGGGTGCGCCGTCGGCGCTCGACATCCTCGCCGTCGACTGCTCCGGCAGCCGGCTCACCGCCCACGACGGCTTCCAGAAGGCGCCCCGCTGCGTGTCCACCGCGTTCGGCGAGGTCGCCGACGCCGACCGCAGCCCGTCGCTGCTCATCACCCAGGCCCCGACGACGGTCCGGCCCGGGGAGTCGTTCCGCCTGACCGTCAGCACCCGGAACCTGGTCCGTGACCGGTTCCTCCCCGCGGCCCAGGGCGGCTACTACGCCGAGGCGTCCCTGCTCGACGGCCAGGGACTCCAGCGCGGCCACTTCCACACCGCCTGCCGGATCCTGCCCGACCCGGGCGAGGCACCGGACTCGTCGCCCGATCCGCTGTTCTTCCAGGCCACCGAGGACGGCGGTGGAGGGGCACGGCCGGACAGCGTCACGATCGACGTGCCCGGGGTCGAGCAGACCGGCGAGCTGCAGTGCTCGTCGTGGGCGGGGGACGGGTCGCACCGCACCCCGATGATGCAGCGGGCCAACCAGACGCCCGCGTTCGACTCGGTCCGGATCGAGGTGGGCTGACATGCGACTCTCCGGACCCCTCCTGACCATGGTCGCCGTCGGCGCGGTCGCCGCCGGGGCCGCGACGGCGAACGTCGTGCTCACCGCGGAACCGGAACCGCTGCCACCGGCGGCCCCCGCCGCCGTCGAACAGGCCGCCGGCTCGTCCGCCCTCCCGGCGGCGCCCGCTCCGACGGCCGCCCCGGCACCGGCCGCGACCGGCCGAGGTCGTCTACACGGGCCGGTCGACGAACGGGAAGGTCACCGTCGACATCCGGGTCACCGACGGCGCCGTGCAGGCCTACGTCTGCGACAACCGCGGCATCGAATCCTGGACGAAGGGCACCGCCACCCCCGGCGGCACCACC
>NZ_QJPN01000004.1:0-3297 GCF_017312155.1 Pseudonocardia sp. UM4_GMWB1
CGGTCGAGGGGCCGGTGCACGCCGCCGTCGTCGACCACGGGCTGCAGGGCGGGTCCGCGGAGCGCTCGGCGGGGCTCGCCACGCTGCTGCGCGGGCTCGGGGTGACGGCGACGGTGCACCCGGTCGTCGTCGGCGCCGCGGGCGGCCCCGAGGCCGCGGCCCGGGCCGCCCGGTACACGGCGCTGCGGGCGGCGCGGCCGACGCCCGTCGTCGCCGGTGCTGCTCGGGCACACCCTCGACGACCAGGCCGAGACGGTCCTGCTGGGCCTCGGCCGGGGCTCCGGGGCCCGGTCGCTGTCCGGGATGCGCGAGTGGACCGAGCCGTGGCTGCGCCCGCTGCTCGGGGTGCGCCGGGCCGACACCGTCGCCGCCCTGCGCGGCCGCCGGCGTCGCGGCCTGGGCCGACCCGCACAACGCCGACCCCCGCTTCGTCCGCTCCCGGCTGCGCCACGAGGTGCTGCCGCTGCTGGAGGACGTCCTGGGCGGCGGGGTCGCGGCCGCGCTCGCCCGCACCGGCGGACCAGCTCCACGACGACGACGCCGCCCTCTCCGTCGCCGCGGCCCGGCTGCTGTCCGCGGCCCGCGTGACCACGGACGGTGAGCGGAATGCACCGGCGGGGGGGACCGGGCCGGGTGATTCCGGCGACAACGGCTCACCACCGGGTACCGCCGCGACCGACCCGACCGGGGCCACGGCGGGGGTCGGGGAGGCCGTCGGCACCGCGCTCGACACCGGTGTACTGGCCGCTGCCGAGCCCGCCGTACGGCGCCGGGTCCTGCGGGAATGGCTCGCCGGAGCGGGCGCGCGGGCCCTCACCGACGCGCAGCTGCGGGCGGCCGACGAACCTCGTCGGAGCCTGGCGCGGGCAGGGCGGACCGGCGGTGGGCGGCGGCTTGGTGCTGACCCGCGCCCGTGGCAGGCTCGTGCTGCGCCGCCGCAGCCGGCCGCGTGACCGGGCGTGACCGCGGGTCCGGTGGAGGCGTCGACCGGGCCGTCACACGGTCCGTGCGAGGGGGTCGGGTGTACGACGGGGACATCTCCTCGGTGCTGGTCACCGAGGAGCAGGTGCGCGAGAAGACCGCGGAGCTGGCGCAGCAGGTCGCCGGTGACTACGCCGACCTCGTGCGCGACGGCCGCGAGTCCGACCTCGTGCTGATCGGCGTCCTCAAGGGCGCCGTCATGTTCATGACCGACTTCGCCCGCGCGCTGCCCATCCGGCCCAGCTCGAGTTCATGGCGGTCAGCTCCTACGGCTCGTCGACCTCGTCGTCGGGTGTCGTGCGGATCCTCAAGGACCTCGACCGCGACATCGGCCGGGCGGCACGTTCTGATCGTCGAGGACATCATCGACTCGGGGCTGACCCTGAACTGGCTGCTGGGCAACCTGCAGACCCGCTCGCCCGCGTCGCTGGAGGTCGTGACGCTCCTCCGCAAGCCGGACGCGGTGAAGGTCGACGTCCCGGTCCGGTATGTCGGCTTCGACATCCCGAACGAGTTCGTCGTCGGCTACGGCCTCGACTACGCCGAGCGCTACCGCGACCTGCCCTACATCGGCACGCTCGACCCGTCGGTCTACGCCTGAGCGCGGCTCAGCCGAGCCCGGGCCCGGCGGGTGTGGCCAGCGCGCCGCGGGTCCACCCCGGCCGGGGCCGCGGTGAACGCGGGCCCGCCGGCGAGCGTCAGACCGGCCGGACCGTCGGTGCGGGCTGCGTAGTCGAGGCCGTAGCCGACGACGAACTCGTTCGGGATGTCGAAGCCGGACATACCGGACCGGGACGTCGACCTTCACCGCGTCCCGGCTTGCGGAGGAGCGTCACGACCTCCAGCGACGCGGGCGAGCGGGTCTGCAGGTTGCCCAGCAGCCAGTTCAGGGTCAGCCCCGAGTCGATGATGTCCTCGACGATCAGAACGTGCCGCCCGGCGATGTCGCGGTCGAGGTCCTTGAGGATCCGCACGACACCCGACGACGAGGTCGACGAGCCGTAGGAGCTGACCGCCATGAACTCGAGCTGGGCCGGGATGGGCAGCGCGCGGGCGAAGTCGGTCATGAACATGACGGCGCCCTTGAGGACGCCGATCAGCACGAGGTCGGACTCGCGGCCGTCGCGCACGAGGTCGGCGTAGTCACCGGCGACCTGCTGCGCCAGCTCCGCGGTCTTCTCGCGCACCTGCTCCTCGGTGACCAGCACCGAGGAGATGTCCCCGTCGTACACCCGACCCCCTCGCACGGACCGTGTGACGGCCCGGTCGACGCCTCCACCGGACCCGCGGTCACGGCCCGGTCAGCGGCCGGCTGCGGCGGCGCAGCACGAGCCTGCCACGGGCGCGGGTCAGCACCAAGCCGCCGCCCACCGCCGGTCCGCCCTGCCCCGCGCCAGGCTCCGACGAGGTCGTCGGCCGCCCGCAGCTGCGCGTCGGTGAGGGCCCGCGCGCCCGCTCCGGCGAGCCATTCCCGCAGGACCCGGCGCCGTACGGCGGGCTCGGCAGCGGCCAGTACACCGGTGTCGAGCGCGGTGCCGACGGCCTCCCCGACCCCCGCCGTGGCCCCGGTCGGGTCGGTCGCGGCGGTACCCGGTGGTGAGCCGTTGTCGCCGGAATCACCCGGCCCGGTCCCCCCCGCCGGTGCATTCCGCTCACCGTCCGTGGTCACGCGGGGCCGCGGACAGCAGCCGGGCCGCGGCGACGGAGAGGGCGGCGTCGTCGTCGTGGAGCTGGTCCGCGGTGCGGGCGAGCGCGGCCGCGACCCCGCCGCCCAGGACGTCCTCCAGCAGCGGCAGCACCTCGTGGCGCAGCCGGGAGCGGACGAAGCGGGGGTCGGCGTTGTGCGGGTCGGCCCAGGCCGCGACGCCGGCGGCCGCGCAGGCGGCGACGGTGTCGGCCCGGCGCACCCCGAGCAGCGGGCGCAGCCACGGCTCGGTCCACTCGCGCATCCCGGACAGCGACCGGGCCCCGGAGCCCCGGCCGAGGCCCAGCAGGACCGTCTCGGCCTGGTCGTCGAGGGTGTGCCCGAGCAGCACCGGCGACGACGGCGTCGGCCGCGCCGCCCGCAGCGCCGTGTACCGGGCGGCCCGGGCCGCGGCCTCGGGGCCGCCCGCGGCGCCGACGACGACCGGGTGCACCGTCGCCGTCACCCCGAGCCCGCGCAGCAGCGTGGCGAGCCCCGCCGAGCGCTCCGCGGACCCGCCCTGCAGCCCGTGGTCGACGACGGCGGCGTGCACCGGCCCCTCGACCGCCTCCCGGACGGCGAGCACCAGCGCGGTGGAGTCGGCCCCGCCGGAGCAGGCGACCAGCGGCGGG